>JBGTDZ010000394.1:0-2726 GCA_041748055.1 Aquaticitalea sp. | reverse complement strand
CTCTTCATCGTTAAATCTTTAGCCTTTCGGCTGTACTTTTCGACGACCAAGGAAATTTAATTCAAGTACTCAAAATAATTTGTTCTCTTTTTGTGCGAAACACCGTTTCCAATGCCTCGCTACGCTGTCAATCCAATATGTCTATGAACTTGTTTTTGTGATTCGCCCGGCGCATTTCCATGCTAAGCGGGTGCAAATATAAAACCCTTTTTATTCTCTGGCAAACAAAAAATGAAAAAAAACTGAAATTTTTTAATCACCTCTTTGTTATTCAAAAGAACGTTTCGTTTTGACGATTTGCCCATTGGCTTTCCGTTTTTACGAGGGTGCAAATATACCACCCTTTTATTGTTACCCGCAACTGTTTTTTAAACTTTTTTTGATATTATTTTCATATCTATTTTTCTATTCTCATTTCTAATGCGTTAGCGATAGAGCAATTGTTTAAACTCTTTTATAATTGCTGAAAGCAGTTATAAAAAGTGAGTTGCGAAAGCGCGGTGGTTTACTTTTTTGTAAACCAAACGCCAAAAACACATTGGCCTACAGAACTAAAAATTTATACATACATATATATTGTAACTCTATCTTTATACTATTATCTTTGCGGATCTAAATAATTAATAATTTATGATTGACATCACTTTACCTGACGGCAGTATAAAACAATTTGAAACTAATGTAACTCCTATGGATGTTGCAAAAAGTATTAGTGAAGGTTTGGCCAGGAATGTGATTTCGGCTAATTTTAATGGTAATACGGTAGAAACCCACACACCTTTGAACACGAATGGTTCTTTAGTATTGTATACATGGAACGATAAAGAAGGGAAAAAGGCTTTCTGGCATTCTACTGCTCACGTTTTGGCTCAAGCCCTAGAAGTGTTGTATCAAGGCGTTAAGCTGTCTATAGGCCCAGCGATTGAAAATGGGTTTTATTACGATATTGATCTTGGCGAACAATCCCTTTCTGAAAAGGATTTCAAAGTCATCGAAGACAAAATGCTGGAAATCGCAAGAGGGAAATTCGATTTTAATATGCGCTCGGTTTCTAAAGCTGAAGCCTTATCCATATATAGGAAACAAAATAATGAATATAAGGCAGAACTTATTGAAAATCTTGAAGATGGAACCATTACATTTTGTGACCATTCAACGTTTACTGATTTGTGCAGAGGTGGCCATATTCCAAATACAGTAATCATTAAAGCTATTAAATTGCTCTCTGTCGCTGGTGCTTACTGGAGAGGTGATGAAAAGAACAAACAGCTGACTCGTGTGTACGGTATCTCGTTTCCTAAACAAAAGGATTTGACGGAATATCTTGAATTGTTGGAAGAGGCAAAACGTCGTGACCACAGAAAATTAGGTAAGGAATTGGAATTGTTTACATTCTCAGCTAAAGTTGGACAAGGTTTGCCTTTATGGCTGCCCAAAGGTGCCGCCTTGCGCGAACGCTTGGAAAATTTCCTAAAGAAAGCCCAAAAGAAAGCCGGGTACGAAATGGTGGTTACACCACATATCGGTCAAAAAGAATTATATGTGACTTCTGGTCACTATGCAAAATATGGTGCTGATAGTTTTCAGCCAATACATACCCCTGCTGAAGGTGAGGAATTTTTATTGAAGCCAATGAACTGTCCCCATCATTGTGAAATTTATAATCACAGGCCTTTCTCCTATAAAGAACTTCCAAAACGGTATGCCGAATTTGGAACTGTATATAGATATGAACAAAGTGGGGAGCTTCACGGTCTGACCCGCGTAAGAGGTTTTACACAGGATGATGCCCATATTTTTTGTACCCCAGACCAATTGGTTAAGGAGTTTAAGGATGTGATTGATTTGGTGCTGTATGTTTTTGGCTCTTTAGGTTTTGAAAATTTCAGGACCCAAGTTTCAGTAAGAGATCCTCTACAGCCTGAAAAATATATTGGCAGTCTTGAAAACTGGGACAAAGCTGAACAAGCTATCATCAATGCCGCCAAAGATAAAGGCTTGGATTATGAAGTTGTGGAAGGTGAAGCGGCATTTTACGGTCCGAAATTGGATTTTATGGTGAGAGATGCCCTGGGTAGAAATTGGCAATTGGGAACCATACAAGTGGATTATAATTTACCGGAACGTTTTGATTTGACCTATAAAGGAAGTGATAATGAAATGCACCGACCAGTGATGATCCATCGTGCACCTTTTGGAAGTATGGAACGTTTTGTGGCGATTTTATTGGAACATACAGGCGGAAATTTTCCATTATGGTTAATGCCTGTACAAGCAATCATTCTCTCAATTAGTGAGAAATATGAAAAATACTCTGAAAAAGTTTTAAGTTTGCTGGAAAATCACGAAATTCGCGCCCTCGCTGATAATAGAAATGAGACCATAGGCAAGAAAATTCGGGAGGCCGAAATGCAAAAAATCCCCTATATGATTATCGTTGGCGAGAATGAAGAAGGTGAAAATAAGATTACAGTACGTCAACATGGCGGAGGAGATTTAGGCATGATTAGTGTAGAGAGCTTTGCGAAAATTGTTGAAACAGAAATAAATAAGACCTTAAAGTCATTCAAATAAAAAAATAAGTCTAATTAAAATATATAAGCCATAGCAATACGTAGAGACAGAGGAAGCTTCCGAAAAACCCAAAAAGAGGAGCTACATAAGATCAATTCAAACATTAGAGTTGATAAAGTAAGACTTGTTGGAGACAATATCGAACCGGGGAT
>JBGTDZ010000393.1:0-9052 GCA_041748055.1 Aquaticitalea sp. | reverse complement strand
AGATAGTTTCGGTAGAAGCAAGACATGCTTCTACACTTAGATCATTGTACGGAAATGACAAATATTTTGCAGGAGATGATGTAGTAGACGAAAATGGACTTGATCTTTTCAGC
Organism: Aquaticitalea sp.; assembly: GCA_041748055.1. Classification (GTDB taxonomy): domain Bacteria; phylum Bacteroidota; class Bacteroidia; order Flavobacteriales; family Flavobacteriaceae; genus JBPOFM01. The sequence continues at coordinate 8,939 of JBGTDZ010000393.1, read as the reverse complement.
ACACCAGATCAAGTACTGGCAGCTGCCTCAGGATTTATTACGACAAAGATCAATGCGAATCAATTGCCGTCTTATTAATTAATTTCTAAAAAATATACAATTATGAATATTATAAAATTTTTAGACCAGTTCTCAAATATGGACCTAAACGATTCCTCTTCATCTAGAAGGGAAATGTTTGGCCAATTAGGGACTTTTGGTAAAAGGGCAGCTTTGGCTGCAATTCCGTTCGGACTAGCGACGACTAAATCGACCGCTGCAACTATGGCTTACTTTAATCACGTAGGGCCGTTGAATTTGGCATTGACCCTAGAATATCTTGAAGCAAAATTCTACAACTTGGCATTAGCGTCAGGCGTTCTTCCTTCAGGTCGTCCACAAGATGTCTATGAGCAAATCGCAAAACACGAAAATGCCCACGTGGCATTATTAGAAAGCGTTTTAGGAGCCGACGCGGTTGCAGAGCCAGAATTCGATTTCACATTGGGTGGCGCATTTGCTCCATTTGATACTACTAATCCAGAGGCTTACGATCAATTATTAACTTTGGCACAAGCCTTTGAAGATACTGGTGTCAGAGCTTATAAAGGCCAGGCAGGAGCATTGCAGGGCACCATTTATTTAGCCCCTGCTTTGCGTATTCACTCTGTAGAGGCGCGCCATGCAGCTGAAATAAGAAGACTTAGATCTGCTTATTATAATATGGAATTAAATGATGATGGACTTGGTTGGATAACATTGAACAATCAACTCAATGTAGACCCAATGGTTCCGGCAGCAGTATATGCCGGTGAACAATTGATAGTTCAAGCAGGCGTTAATCTAACGAGTTTAGGAAATGGATATTCTGCAGCATCTGCTTCTCAATCGTTTGATGAGCCGATTACTGCTGAGGAAGCTGTTGCAATAGCAACACCATTTTTTGCATAATAACTCAATACGGATTATTTTCAAGTTGAATTGCTCAATAGTTTAAAGAAATTTGAAAATAATTAATATCGAGAAGAGGGACAGTAAACCAACTGTCCCTCTTTTTTTTATACCTATGATTTATTGAAAGTATCAAATAATCCATTTGTGTTTAATATAGGAAATCTGAAAAACGATAATTTAAAACAGAGACTTTAGTATAAATGTTTTTTTTGACAATCTCCATTCTTCATTTGACATTCCGTATTATTTATAATCAATACTCAATACACAAAATCCATTTTCTTTACTCTAATATCCTAGGACTGGTTTCGAAAATATACGACATTCATCGTATTGTTTGGCTTGTAATTTAGAAGCAACTTTGCTGTATTATTAACCAAAAAAATCTTTTAAAAAATGAAACAATTCAAACTAATTATGGTAGCTATAGTGGCAATTACCATGCAATCTACTACGTCATGCTCAATAAATGACGATGGTGGCGGGCAAATACAAGTATCTGAGGATGCCAATGGAAAGGTCAAAGGCACTTTCAATTTTACTTGTAAAAACCAGAATGATGGAAGTACAAAAAATATAACAGACGGGAGTTTCGATTTAGAAAAAACAGAAAATTAATTATGAAAACAATATTCATTCAACTTAAAGAATTGCAGCTACTTGTGTTACTTGTTGGCGCAACTTCATCATTTTCGCAAAAAGCCGAGCAACCAGACAATAATTATAGCCTTGGTGCCAGCATCAATGAAATGACATTGACAGAAGGTGGGACTTTAGTGGTAGCTACCAATGACGGATTGGTAGGGATAAAACCAGGAACCAATGATTTGTTGTTCAATTTTACTGATTATGGAAGGGTAAAGCCAGAAGAACTTACTTATATACCTATGGCACCCTATGTAATTGTAGCCCAAGGCGGGTTTGCCAATTTAACTTCCAAAAAGACAGTTATTGACTATATCTCTGGAAAAACGTTATTCAGTACAGAAGGTAATGGTTGGAAACAGGTGTACTTATGTGATGTAAAAATGCCTCAAAACAAATTGGTGGTGAGTGGCATTCAAAAAGGAGATGGCAAATATGATGGTGTTACACCGAAAGTGACAGTCTATGATTTGAACACAGGTAAGGAAGATTATTCATTTTACTTATTTGAACCAGGAAAAGTGACAATGAAAAGTTATACAATCACTGGCACACCTTTATTGCTTAAGGAATCAATGATTATTCCAACATCACAAGGATTGATTTCAAAAACCTCTACTGGAACAACATTGTGGGAAAACAAAATGAAGAATATCAATTGGATGGTTGCTGATATTACAGAAAAAGAAATTTATGCATTTGAAGGTACTAGCAATGGCGCCAATACGCGAATCCATAAAGTTGGCAGCGATGGCAAGGAACTTTGGGCGGAAGATAGAAAAGTAAAAGGTCAAATATCCAATTTTGAGATTCTTCCAAATGGTATCGCAGTTGTAAGCAATACCAGTGATGGCGGGAGTGACAGCGTGTTTGCTGCAAAAAATGAATCGAACATTGCATTTCTGAACGCTTCCAACGGTGAAGACCTTTGGGACAAAGCACCAAAAACAAAAGGCTATGTTCAGCATTTCTACATTATGGATGATGGAATTCTATTTGGAATCTATCAAGGTGGAATAAATAAAATTTCCTATGATGGACAAACCTTGTTTAAAAAACCATTGAAGACTGGAGAAAATATTTTGACGATGGCAAATACACCTCAAGGCCTTATTTATATCACAGGAGAAGATGCCAATATTGTCAACTTAAAAACTGGCGAGCAAGTATGGAGCAAACCCCTAAAGTATAAAAAGGCAAATGCCGTAAGCTCAACATACGACAAAAATAAATCAAGGTATTTAATAAGTACCGATGAAACACTGTATGCTGTAGACGGTAATTCTGGCGAAGTCACAACCTTGGCAGAATCCAAATTTGAAGAAAAGGAAAATCCATCTCATGTAGAAGTAAGAGGAGACAAAATCTTGTTGACCAGTGACCAAAACATGATGATGTATGACATTGATGGCAAACAACAATGGCACGAATACTATCGTTCACCAGGAAAAAGTGCTTTTGGGGTAATTTTGGCTGGTGTAGCTGCGGTCGCGTCTGCCACCACCGCGATGGCATCTTATAATGCGGCCAATCAAAATCGAAATAGCTTGGGGAATTATACAGATGAAGGTCAGCGATATGCAAATTTTGGAGATGGCATGGCAGCAGCTTCAGGAGCCTCAATTGCGGAAATGCTAAAACGCTTTAATGCTACGGCAGCTACCGCTAACGCTCAATTTGTCTTAACAAAATTAGATGATGGTGTAGGTCTGGTAAAACTTAACAAAGATACGGGTGCAAAAGAAAAGGAAATTATGTTGATGGATAAAAAGCCTCAATACCAGGTGGACGAATTTGCTGGTATTCTGTATTATAAGGCTAATGACAATACCATATATGCTTACAATCTCAACAAATAAATAGGACTGTTGAGATAAAGATTAGGCGTAAAACTAAATCGTTTGCGCTTAATCTTTTTTTAATTACCACTTGTCGAATAAATATTATAAAACATTCATTTTGAATTACATTCGTAATGCTATTAATCAATTTTTATAAAAAAGCTTCAGTTACTTCCTCTGTACCTAATTACGGAATGGTATTGGGGCTTTTTTTATTCTTTAAACTGAAATATCAAACGCTCTTGATTACATTATTTATTAGCTTAACTTCTGCATATTCTCAAAACCTCACTAATGCTAACGAAACCCCGGGACTATCGGATATGAAGATTGGCTGGAATTCTACATTATTACAAAAATCCGTTCTTTTGGACACTGAGGAGCAAGCGGGAATTACCGATATCGATTTGGCACTTTTATCTCATATCGAGGATAAACAAAAACAATTTTTTATACAGCGTACGCATTTTGCAGAGAAAAAGTTAACACTACAAAACAATAGCTATTCACTCTATGGGTGGATAGTTATAGGTTTGTTGATTTGTACTTTAGGATATTTTTTCTACAATCAGAACAAAATAAAGAACAAGCAATTCCAAAAGGAAAGTGAACTCAAGGAGGCCTTGTTAAAAATTGAGTCACAAAGGGAACTACAGGATCAGAGATTGCACATCAGCAACGATTTGCATGAGCATATTGGAGCACAGCTTACCTTCATAATTTCATCGATAGACAATCTAAAATATGGATTTAATATCCAGGATGAAAAATTGAACAAAAAACTAGAGAGCATCAGCGATTTTACCACGTCGACCATTTATGAACTGCGAGATTCCATTTGGGCAATGAACAAGACCCATATTACTTTTGACGATTTGCAATCACGCATTTCCAATTATATAGAGAAGACACATGTATTTGATGACAACATTAATTTTTCCTTTAATGTTTCCAAGAATGTCAACCTCTCAAGAAATTTTACCTCTATCGAAGGAATAAACATCCACAGGATTATTAAAGAGGCAATCAACAATAGTGTAAAGCATGCCAATGCCACCGAAATAAAAGTTGATGTCTTTCATGAAAATAAATTATTACATTTCACAATTACCGATGATGGAAAAGGTTTTGAAATGGAAACAGTCGAAAAGGGCAATGGAATTTTGAATATGCAAGAAAGTACACATTCTATTAATGGCAAACTGATAATTACTTCCCATAAAAATAAAGGAAGCCAAATAGACCTCATAATTTGATTTTTGCTAAATATCCAAAAATTAGTATCTTCATCATTCAGAATGCTCAACCCCATGTTTCAATGACCAAATTTTTATTGCCAGCTTTTTTTCTTTTTATGGTCAATACATTATTTTCACAAACTACAAATTATTTGGACAGTCTTTCAGTTAGCATTAAAAACCTTCCAAAGAAAGAGCAAATTATTAAAATACTCGATACGCCATTTGACAAAATAATCAACGATGTTGACAACTATGAAAGGCTAGTTAACAAGGCAATTCAATATTCAAAGGACTTAAAGGATACTATGTTATTGGCAGACAGCTATGCTTCAAAAACATATATCTCCAAAAATGAAGAAAATCTAAAATTGGCATTGACCGCCATTCGCCTTTACGAAAAACTCAACCAACCAAAAAAAGTCGCAGGCATGTACACAAGCCTTGGTTGGCAACTTAAGTATCGCGATTTCGACAAGGCTTTCAAATACTATCAAAAGGGACTTAATATACTGGAAAAACAGGAAGATAAATCAAAAATCGATCCAGTCTATGATAATTACGGTGTCTTCCAAGGGATGAAGAAAAACTGGGATAGTGCATTATATTATCATGAAAAGTCCCTTAAAATAAAAAAACAGATGAATGATAGCATGGGAATTCCATTTGGCTATTCACATCTTGCAAATGTATATCTCAACCAATACCAATATGATAGGGCAATAAAATATTTAGACAGTGCCTTGGTTATCCGACAAAAGCGCGAGGATGTGTATGGCATTACTGACTCCTATCTATATTATGGCGATTTATATTTTATCAAAGGAGAGTATCGAAAAGCCGTCGATTATTTTCAAAAAGCATATGATTTGGCATTGAGGAAAAACTTTTTTCCTTTGAAAAAATACGCAGTTGAGTATCTGTATAAAAGTAACGATTCCTTGGATAATTATAAGGAAGCACTAAAGTACAATTTGATGTTCAATACTTTGAACGATAGCATGCTCAATATAGAAACCAATAGCAAGATTTCGGAACTGGAAATTCAGTATCAAACCGAAAACAAGGAAAAGGAAATCCTCTCTCAACGGGCCGATATTGCAGAAAAGGAACTGGATCTGAGCAAGAAGAATTATTACATTTTGGGACTTATAGGTCTTGCGGTTATCTTGTCCCTTTTGGGTTTTTTGCTGTTCAACCAACAAAAGCTCAAAAATCGGCAGCTTCAAAAAGAAAATGAACTCAAGGACGCCTTGTTAAAAATCGAGACCCAAAACCGCTTGCAGGAACAACGTTTGCGTATCAGTCGCGATTTGCATGATAATATCGGTGCACAGCTTACCTTTATCATTTCGTCGTTGGACAACCTTAAATATGGGTTTCAGTTGCCTGAAAGATTAAACTATAAACTGAAGACCATCAGTGATTTTACGACAACAACAATTTATGAACTACGCGACACGATTTGGGCAATGAACAAAAGTGAAATTACCCTGGAAGATTTACAGACCCGAATTTCCAATTTTATCGAAAAGGCAAATAACACTACCGAAACTGTCAATTTTCATATAGAAATTGATTCTGATTTGCCTAAAGATTTAAAATTTTCATCCGTTGCTGGAATGAACATATATAGGATAATACAAGAAGCTATCAATAATGCATTAAAATATGCTGAAGCATCAAACATCAACATCAGTTTGAGAAAAATTGAAAACTATATGCAAGTGATGATAACTGATGATGGCAAAGGTTTTGATGAAAAAGTTGTTGAATTTGGCAATGGCATTAACAATATGAATAAACGGGCAAAGGAAGTAAAGGCCCTATTTAATTTTGATTCTATTCCTGAAAAAGGAACAACAATTACCCTGAATTTACCAATTTAATATATACGACATTCTCCGTATGTTTTAGCGTTTCTATATTAACGATTTTTACCATAACTTTCAATCTTATGAATATGGAAAAGTCAGCCATATGATATTGGCTTTTAGCCTTGAGACAAACCTAGGCGCTAAGACTATCTAAATATGCAGGAAGAATTATCGATTTAAAATTTAATTTGTAACCTTTAATAATTATACCAACCCACAGAAAAGATGAACATCAAAATAGGCATAGTGGATGACAATTCATTTTTGATCAATACGGTCAAGGAAAAACTGTCTTTTTTTGAAGATTTGATTTTTAAATTCTCCGCAATGAATGGATCTGAATTATTGACAAAATTGGAAGATAACTCCAATCTCGATTTGATTTTGATGGACATCGAAATGCCTGTTTTAAATGGAATTGAAACAACAGAAATCGTCAAACAAAAGTATCCCCATATTAAGATCATTATGTTGACGGTTTTTGACAATGATGAGAATATTTTCAACGCCATAAAAGCTGGTGCTGATGGTTATCTATTAAAGGAAATCAATGCAAAGGATTTGCACGATGGCATTCAGGATACAATTAACGGCGGAGCCGCGATGAATCCATCCATCGCATTAAAAACACTGAAGTTGCTTCGTAATCCGATTGACATTGAAAACAAAAAGGATCAGGAAGACATCCAGTTGACTTCACGGGAAACAGATGTTTTGGAGCAATTGAGCAAGGGATTGAACTATAACAAAATTGCAGATAACCTTATTCTATCTTCGGGAACCGTGAGAAAACATATAGAGAATATATATAGAAAACTTCAGGTGCATAATAAATTGGAAGCAGTTCAAAAAGCTAAAAGAAACAAACTTATTTAAACCTCACGCTGTCTGGGACTAAAACGGTGTAATCTCCGTTATTTCTAATTACGTCCCTTACTATTGAAGATGATATGTAGGATGTTCTTGCAGCCGTAAGAAGAAAAACAGTTTCAATCTTGGAAAGTTTTCGGTTGGTATGGGCAATGGCTTTTTCAAATTCAAAATCTGCTGGATTACGAAGGCCACGAAGAATGAACTGTGCATCGATTTCTTTACAAAAATCTATGGTCAGACCTTTATAAGTTTTCACTTTTACCTTTGGTTCATCCCTAAAAGCTTCTTCAATAAATCGTTGACGTTCTTCTACGGAAAACATAAATTTTTTTTCCGCATTGATGCCAATGGCAACTACCACTTCATCAAAAAGATGGATCCCTCTGTTTATAATGTCATAATGACCTAAAGTGATTGGGTCAAAAGACCCTGGAAATAGTCCTCGTTTCATAAAAGCCTCTTTTAATTCCCCAAAGGGGAAATTTTAATAAAGATACAATTCAAAATTTATTTTATTTCAATACAGTTTCCCTCCATTGGAGCGATTAAGGGAGGCTTCTACCGCATTCCCAAACAATTCCGCCAAACTAATCCCAGCTGCAACAGCCTGTTGAGGCAAAATACTAGCTTTTGTCAAGCCAGGAACGGTGTTGACTTCCAGCAAATACGGTTCACCATCCTTAAAAATATATTCACTTCTACTAAAACCGGTCATTTTCAATACTTCATAAACTTTTTTTGCGATGGCATTGACTTTCTCTTCCTGTTCCTTAGAAATCCGCGCTGGTGTAATCTCTTGTGATTCTCCCAAATATTTTGCCTTGTAATCAAAAAAATCATTGTCGCTCACGATTTCCGTGATGGGCAACACTTTCACTTCCCCTTTATAAGTGATGACACCTACAGAAACTTCCGTGCCATCCAGAAACGATTCAATAATGACTTCATCATCTTCCTTAAAAGCAACGCCCAAGGCGTTTTGCAAATCCTCTTTTTTGTACACTTTGGTTACACCAAAACTGCTTCCAGCTTTGTTGGCCTTCACAAAGCAGGGTAAGCCAACTTTATCGACTATTGCAGTTTCATCGATCTTGTCACCAAAATTTACAAAATAAGACGTGGCGGTTTTGATACCATATGGTTTCAAGGTGCTAATGCAATCCCGTTTATTAAAAGTCAAAGCCGCTTGGTACATGCCACAACTGGTATGTGGAATATTCAACAGCTCAAAATATCCTTGCATATAACCATCTTCCCCAGGGGTGCCATGGATGGCGTTGAAAACACAGTCAAATGTGATTTTGATTTCATTGACTATTACAGAAAAGTCGTTTTTGTCGATAGGAAATTCTTCATCCTTCGCATTGACATAAACCCATTTGTTTTTGAAAATATGGATGCGATAGGCATTATATTTTTCAACATCAAGAGTTTCAAAAACCACTTGACCGCTTTTAAGGGAGATTTCATATTCACTTGAATAACCTCCCATGATGATGGCAATATTTTTTTTCATGTCACATTCCTGCGAA
>JBGTDZ010000392.1:0-3803 GCA_041748055.1 Aquaticitalea sp. | reverse complement strand
GTATTTGCATCCCAAGTTCCATCTATCTTTATTCCATCAATTTTGATGTTACTTGGTTGTTTTGAAATGTTATGGATGATTACTTCGATTGACTTTGTGGATGCCGAATAATTCTGTCCAATTTCGGCTATAAATTCCAATTCCAATTCATTATTACCTAATTTGCTTTCAAAATGTAATAATTCGTAAGCGCCGTTTTCATAAGCATTTGCTGTCAACCCGTCATCATTGTATAATTTACCTATGCTTTCAGTTATTTTGTCATCAAAATAATAATGCAGTTCCAATACCGCACCTTCATATTCTTTGGTGCTTTGCATCGGTTTTGCCATTGGTATGAACGCTCCTGCTTTTACATAGGTAGGAATATAATCTTCATGAATTTTGATGGTTTTAGTTGTTCCACCTTCAAATTTTTCATCTGTATAAAAATCAAACCAGACGTGGTTCTTCGGAAAATAAATCTCCTTTGATGTAAGGCCTGATTTCATAATCGGGGAAATCAAAAAGACATCTCCCCAAAAATATTCAGATGCATCGGTTTGCAAACTTTGAGTATCATCTTCAAAAAATAATGGACGCATCAAAGGGGTGCCATGTTGATGGTTTTCAAATGCCAATGTGTAATTATGCGGAAGCAATTTATAACGTAATTCAATAGATTTTTTTGCCAAGTCTTTTGTTTTTGGCTCTCTAAAAACTGGTTCTGGCGGTACTGCTTCTTGTGCATGTGGTCTATAAATTGGTTGAAAAACGCCATATTGCAACCAACGAGTATAAAGTTCGTTATCCAGGTTATCGCCAGCAAATCCGCCAAGATCGGAATGCATATAACCAAGTCCTTGCATGCCCATTTGAAGCGCAATTTCTGGTTGGCTTTGCAAACCTCCCCAACTTCTATTGACATCTCCAGACCAAGGTATCATGCCAAAGCGTTGTGAGCCGGAAGATCCTGCACGCATCAAAATAAATGGCCGTTGGTTTGGAAAATCTTTATTGTATCCTTCGAAAATTAAACGAGCCCAATCGTGTCCATAAATATTATGAACCTCATCCGCTGTTCCTGTAGCGTGAAATAAGCTGGATGGATGGACTTCCGGTTCGCCCAAATCGCCCCAAATTCCTGTAACTCCCATATCTGCAAGACCTTTGTAAATACTCCAAAACCAATCTTTTCCCTTTGGATTGTAAATATCTATCAAACCCGTATTCCCAAAATAAAAATCGAATTTGAATGGATTTCCTAAAGAATCTTTAGCCAAAACATCTTTATCAACAGTTTCTTGCCAACGCTTGGAAGTTGTCAAAATAAATGGCTCTGTCACCAAAATTGTATTGACATTATTGGATTTCAAATCCTTTATCATTTGTGTTGGGTTTGGGAAAGAATCTTTAAGAAATTCCAGATTTCCCATGTGACCTTGAATGTCTTTTCCGAACCAAAATATATCAATGATAACAGCATCCAAGGGAATCTTTTCGTCCCTGAATTTTTGAACTGTTTCTTCAACTTCTTTCTGCGTGTGATACCCAAATCGACTTGAAAAATTGCCCAAAGCCCAACGAGGCGGCATCGGCTGTTTTCCTGTTAAATCCGTATAATTTTCAACCAAATCAAACCAAGAATCTCCAACAACCACTTGATAAGTCTTACGTCCTGAAATGGTTTCATACGTCAGCGTATTGTCTTTTTTACTATCCAAATCCAAAAAACCGATGGGCGCATTGTCAAAATGGAGGAGATATTTTTCAGAAGAGATGACTATTGGCATCGTGTAGTTCATCAATTCAGAACGTGTTTCGTAACCATAATGAGCCTTGTTGTAAAGTTGCAATCGGTTACCTCTGCGGTTCATTCCCAAAGCTCTTGCGCCTCCTCCATACAAAACCTCATCTTTGGTCAAATTGAATTGGATGGTTTCCAAACTATCATTTTTGACATAACCCATTTTTTCTGAAACAATCGGTTTGCCTTTGTAAGCGTAGGAAATTTGAAATGGTTTTTTTTGGATGTGAACTGAAATTCCTTTGGTTTTTAATTCGAATGCATCATCTGATTGAATTAATTCGGATTGAATGGTTTCTGGCTTTAATACAACCGCATGGGAGGATGCATTGAAGTTTTCTGCAGTTGGAATAAAACTAGTCTCTACAATAAAACTATTATAGGGTACAATTTTGTAAATACCATCATTGACCTTTATCTCCAATTGATTGTTTTTAAATTCCAGCGATTCAAAAGTTCTGTTTGTATTCTGCGCGAATCCACAAAACACCAATAAGAAAACTACAATGGAAACTAAGTTTTTCATTTATTTTTTAATAAAAATGTCAATGGAATGTCCAAACGCTTTTGCCAAGAGACTTCCGAATGGTCGGCGCCTTCAAATTTCAAGTTTCTAAAATTTGATTTGTCGTAGCCTTTATCTTTAAAAATTTTGTTGACTTTGTTTGCATATTTCGGATAGAACTTATCCAACGTTTCAGTGCCATAATCAAAATAAAGTTTGTGGTTTCGAGGCGATGGAATTTCTTTCTCCATATAACTAAAAAACGCATCGGGAATTAAATCGTTGTCCGAAGGATGTGCTCCAGGCCAGTGCGTGGATAGGCAGGCTGCGCCACCAAACACTTTTGGGTATTCGCAAATAGCGTACATCGAAATCAGTCCTCCCATACTTGAGCCAGCAATAAAGGTGTTTTCACGATTTGTGTATACTGAATAATTGTCATCGATGTATTGTTTCAATTCCTTTACCAGAAATTTTAAATAATTATCCGAATTTAATGTATCGAACTTAAAATTATCGTTTTTTGCCATTTCGAAAAGCGAATCTTGTGCCCGCTCCGGAAGCGATTCAAACGGTTTTTGTGGAAAATATTCGCTGTGACGAAGGTCGTTGATATTATAAGGCGCTACCACAATGAACTCTTTGGTAATACTGTCGTTCATAAGGTTGGTAGAAATCTCATCGACCATCCATTCTTGATTGTTCCATGTGATGTTGCCGTCAAAAAGCATTTGTCCATCGTGCATGTACAATACGGCATATTTTTTTTCTTCTGAATAGTTCGCGGGCAACCAAATATCCACTTTACGAGGTGGAATATATTCCGAAGGAAAATCTGTAATGCGCAACAAAGTTCCACCTGCAAAGTTTCCTTTGACACTATCAGGTTTTATGGTTTTTAAATTTTTGCGTATTTGGGCTTCACTGACCTCCTTTATGACCTCATTTTTGCCTTCACTTTTACAAGAAGTCAAAAGGACAAGCGAACAAAGTATCAATACTATTTTAATCATTCTGTTTTTGGTAATATTCCTGATGCTACAGGGATTCTATTTTAGTTCAATAATCATCGAGGATTTTCCTTCGATGGAAAGTGTTGTTTCCAATCCAACGCTATTCCCTGTCATCACATCCATTCCATTTTTATGATCTTGAATCATTTCTCCAAAACGTTTCAAATCCAACGTCTGGTCATCTGGATTATTATTGATGACCACCATAACTTTGGCCGATTCGTTATACCGGAAATACACATAGACATTGTTATATGGTACAAAATGCATGGTCTTGCCAAAGTGAATGACTTCTTTGTTTTTTCTCCAATTGAACAATTGTTTGGTAAAATCGAAATAGGCATTTTCGGTAACTGTCCTTCCTGTAGCTTCAAAAGCATTGTGGTCGTCACCATTCCATCCGCCAGGAAAATCGCGACGTACATCACCATCGCCCTTAGTGTTTTTGTCGCCCATCATCCCAATCTCATCACCATAATATACTTGTGGAATGCCACGA
>JBGTDZ010000391.1:0-3571 GCA_041748055.1 Aquaticitalea sp. | reverse complement strand
CGTCCTGGAGCCTCCCAAAGTGCTTTCGCTGTTGGACCAAATGTGATTCAATTGGAAGCTGGTCCTTATCTCATCAATCAAAAACATGCCCCATTAAAGTATGAAGTGTCTGGTTTTGGGATGGATTTTGCCGCGCGTTATGGTCTGTTTTTTGAACCTTTGGAAATTAATGTTATTGGAACCTACCAAAATGACAAATTTACTGATAATCGTTCGACTATCCCAATTGAAGACAAACGCTCAAATTTCAAAAATTTTACTGTTGGTGCCAAATATTTAGTCTATGACCCTTATAAAAATGCAGCAGACGATAAACCTAATTTATACAGCTGGAAGGCCAACCACTCTTTCAAATGGAAATATCTGATTCCTGCTGTGGCAGTTTACGCAGGAGCCAATTTTGACTCTAAAAACAACCCTTATACAGCACCAGATGTTGAAGGATTCAGTCCAAAAGTTGCCGTGATATCGCAAAACAATTTTTCGGGCGGGTGGGTTTTTGTAGTCAATTTGATAAAAGATAGAATTGGAACTGATTATTCTGACTTTCAATATATCCTGACCTTGACACATTCATTTAACCCAAAATGGTCGTTGTTTGCTGAAACCCAAGGAATCAAAAGTGATTTTTATGCTGACAATCTCATTCGGTTTGGTGGTGCTTATTTATTTGGAAAGGATTTTCAATTGGATACTGCCTTTACTTTTAATGCCAAAGACACACCTTCGGTTTTTTCCGTGAATCTTGGTGCTTCCTATCGTTTTGACTTTCATCAGGACACCATTATTGAGGAAGATGGCACATCTGCCAAGGATGAAGGCAAACGTAAGGAGAGAGCCAAGAAAAGCAAAAAGGACGTGGATTTTGATGATGGCGACGGAAATTAATAAATCACCCCATATGATTACTGTTAAAGAAGTCTGTTCTAAAGTAGAACTTACACGATTTGTCAAATTTCCTTTTCAACTCTATAAAGATTCGAATTATTGGGTGCCTCCTATCATTGCTCAAGAAATGGAAACCTTCAACAAAAAGAAAAACCCAATTTTTAATGATGCGGAAGCCACATTCTTTTTAGCGTATAAAAACAGTGAAATCGTCGGTCGTGTGGCAGCAATCATAAATTGGCTGGAAGTGAACAATCAAAAGCAGAAAAAAATGCGTTTTGGTTGGTTTGATGTAATTGATGATGTAGAAGTGACCAAAGCTTTACTCGAAAAAGTGAATGAAATTGGAAAAGCCAACGACCTCGACTATATGGAAGGTCCTGTTGGATTTTCAAATTTGGACAAGGTTGGAGTGATGACTGAGGGATTTGAATATTTGGGCAACATGATCACTTGGTATAATTTTCCTTATTATGCTGAACATTTTAAGGAATTGGGCTTTAAAGATGAAAAATTATATTCTGAAAGTCGATTCCCGTTTTCCAATGTAAAGACAGAATTCTTCGAAAAAGCTCAAGAACTTATCAAAAAGCGTTATAATTTAAGGGCATTGACTTTCAAAAAAGCAAAGGACGTATTGCCTTATGCAGACAAAATGTTTGATTTGTTTAATGAATCTTACGCAACGCTATCTTCATTCGTTGCCATAACAGACATTCAAAAAGAATATTTCAAGAAGAAATTCATAAGTTTTATCAATCCGGAGTATATCAAGTTTGTGGTCGATAAAGAAGATAAATTGATTGCTTTCGCAGTTGTGATGCCTTCATTTTCCAAAGCCTTGCAAAAAACCAATGGGAAACTCTTTCCTTTTGGGTTTAGGCATATTCTCCATGCTAAAAAACATAGTAAAGATGTGGTTTTCTACTTAATAGGAATTCATCCTGACTATCAAAACAAAGGTGTTACGGCAGTGATTTTTAAGGAATATTATGACACCTTCACTGCAAAAGGAATCATCAACTGCATCAGAACACCAGAGCTTGAAGACAACCTTGCCATCCATCAAATTTGGAAACACTTTCAGCCAGAAGTATATAAGAGACGGAAAACAGTTAGGAAAGAGATTTGCTGATTTACATTTTACGAAAATAAAAACTGAATTTATTCCACAAAAAAAACCAATTCCCAAATAAGAACTGGATTTTATTGTTTTTTAAGTTCTCTAGATTTTTTACTCGCCCATTAACGACATCAAAGCTGCAGATAGTCTTTTGTAAGTACCATTTTCCAATCGAGTCCGGATGGCATCAAAAGCATCCAATGTTTCTGTTACATCTTCCAAGTTATGCGTTGCTGTAGGAATCAATCTTAATAAAATCAATCCTTTAGGAATAACTGGATACACAACAATTGAACAAAATATGCCATAGTTTTCACGCAAATCCTTTACCAAAGCCATCGCTTCGGGAATACTTCCTTTTAAATATACGGGCGTAACACAACTTTGAGTGGTTCCTATATCAAAACCACGATCTTTAAGTCCGGATTGTAATGCATTGGTGTTTTCCCAAAGTTTTTCTTTCAACTCGGGCATTGTTTTTAACATTTCCAAACGCTTAAGAGCGCCAACCACTAATTGCATTTGCAAGGATTTGGCGAACATTTGGGAACGTAAATTGTATTTTAAGTAATCGATGATTTCTTGATCTGCCGCGATAAAAGCGCCTGTACTTGCCAATGATTTTGCAAACGTGGCAAAATACACATCGATACCATCCTGAACACCTTGCTCCTCTCCTGCGCCTGCACCGGTTTTTCCCAGTGTTCCAAATCCATGGGCATCATCCACCAAAAATCGGAAATTATATTTTTTCTTTAAATCGACGATTTCCTTTAGTCTGCCCTGTTCCCCCCGCATTCCAAAAACCCCTTCCGAAATCACAAGAATGCCTCCTCCAGTTTGTTCCGCCATTTTGGTGGCTCTATCTAAGTTTTTTTCAAGACTAACAATATCGTTATGTTTATAGGTAAAACGCTTACCCATATGAAGACGTACACCATCAATGATACAGGCATGTGCATCCACATCATAAACGATGATATCATCCTTTGCAACCAATGCATCAATGGTCGATAAAATTCCTTGGTAGCCAAAATTCAATAAGTAAGCGGCTTCTTTGTCAACAAATGCTGCCAATTCATCCTGTAATTGTTCATGAAGTGTTGTGTGACCAGACATCATTCGAGCTCCCATAGGATAAGCCGAGCCATATTCTGCGGCAGCTTCAGCATCGACTTTACGCACTTCAGGATGATTGGCCAAACCTAAATAATCGTTGATACTCCAAGTGATAACGTTCTTGCCCCGAAATTTCATCCGGTTTGAAATCTGTCCTTCTAATTTAGGAAATACGAAATAGCCTTCAGCTTGTGCAGCCCATTTACCAAGAGGTCCTTTATCTCTATAAATTTTATCGTATAAATCCTTCATGAGTTAATTTTAAAGTTTTAAGTGGTCGCATGTCACTTTTGCAACTTCATCTTCATCCAGATTTTCATTGCAGAGGTTACATTTAACTTAAATTATTCTTATTAGTTTGGGCAAAATTAATTAATTATCTGTTGCTAGCATAATTTAATTATAAACTCATGTTTATAACATTTCAGGCCAAAAAAATCC
>JBGTDZ010000390.1:0-26368 GCA_041748055.1 Aquaticitalea sp. | reverse complement strand
TGCGACAGGAGGAAAAATCAGTAGAATTATATATTCTCCAGACAAGGGAAAAACATGGGAGGTTTTTGATACACCAATGATTAGTGGTGAAGAAACAACTGGAATTTACTCCATTGATTTTTATGATGAAATGAATGGATTTGCGGTTGGTGGCGATTATACAAAACCTGAACTTAATAAAGGCAATAAAATCATTACAGAAGATGGCGGGAAAACTTGGAAAACGGTTGCCGATGGAAAGGAACCTGGTTATAGTAGTTGTGTTCAATATTTACCGAACAGCAATTCCTATTCACTGATTGCAATTGGATCTAAAGGTATAAATTATTCAAATGATAAAGGAAATAGTTGGAAACATCTAAGTGATGAATCTTTTTACAGTATTCGATTTTTGAATGATAGCATCGCTTATGCCGCGGGAAAAGGTAGGATTTCTAAGTTGAAATTCAAGTAAATAAAAATCCCAAATTAGTCGATCACTTTTGGAATTATGGATTTCTAATTTGAGATTTTAGAAAGTTAAGGGGTTTCTTTACGATTATCCTTTCGTTTTTTATATTCCTCAAACATTTTTTTGTTGAATTCGTCTTCGGCAATCTTCAACTTGATGATTTTTTTTGATGACAGGATTGTTTGAAGTTCTTTGATGAAATTTTCCCGAAGTTCATGCTTCTTCTTTTCATTGGAAAGCATGTCATCAATCATTTTTTTTGCTTCCTGTTCGCTTAAGGTTTCTACATCGGTTTCTTTTCGTTTAGAATAATTCTCTTTTCGAAAATCATGTTCTTGTTTATCAAATGCATTGTAAACTGGCCAAAACTGTTGTGCTTCGGTCTTTGAAAGTTGCAATTGTTCTGTTAAGTATGCTACTTTTAAGGCTTTGATGCGTTCCTTTCGTTCATTGTCCTGCGAATGTCCGCTTAATGATACTAGCAATAATAAGGTGATTATATATACTTTCATCAGTCTGTTATTAAATATTCAACATTTGAATTTTCTAATAAATAATCTTCTAGTTCGGAAGCGTTAAGGGTGTTTTCTACAAAATCTTCTGAATTCAATTCATTGGCACCTAAATAGGGTGCAATGTCATAAGCATTTAAATCTTCATTCATTAAATAGTTTTCTATGGAAGCAGTTTCCAAGTCTTCAATAGCCAATTGATTGGAATTCATAAAAAATAGATTGAAAGCTAAAATTAAACTCGCTGCAATTCCCGAAATGTAGGCAACTTTTTTCCAACTTAATAAAGAGATTACTTGTATCTTATGGTTTTCATCCACAGCGTTTAGAATCTTTGCATCCAATGATTCGAAATAAGATTCGGGAACTTTAAATCCAGATGAGTGAACTCTGGAAGAAATGCTTTCTTCTGCCAATTTTGAAAAAATAGCGTCCTCCAATGATTCAAAATAGTGGTCAGGTGTTTTATAACCTGTTGATTTGATGTTATGTAAATTTTCGTTTTTCATCGCTAGTTTGACTATGATTTTGTCAGAAGGTTTAATCTTTGGTTAAGTATTCTTCGATTTTTTTCACTGCGATATGGTAGGAAGCTTTCAACGCTCCTTGGCTAGTTTCTAAAATTTCAGACATTTCGCTGTACTTGATGTCCTCAAAATATTTCATATTAAAAACCAATTGCTGTTTATTAGGCAACGTGGCAATCGCTTGCTGTAATTTTAATTGGATGGCGTCTCCCTCAAAATACACATCAGCTTTTAAAATGGATAATGCGTTTTGCTGATATTCTTCAGAGGTAAGATGATTTCGTTTTGCGTTTTGATTGATGTGTGTCAATGCTTCATTGGTTGCAATCCTATACATCCACGAATACAATTTGCTTTCTCCTTTAAAATTATGAATATTTTTAAAAACCTTGATAAAGGTATTTTGCAAAACATCGTCGGTATCGTCATGTGATTTTACAATGTTACGAATGTGCCAATAGAGACGCTCTTTGTATTTGGTAATCAATTCATTAAAGGCCTGCTCTTTGCTGCCTTCGGTATTTAATCGACGTATGAGCTCAATCTCAAAATCCACAAAATGCTTTTTTATAAGACTGTTGAATTTACTAAAAGTTTAATGATTAGTATTTAATAAAGGGCTTAAAATTAATAGTCTGACAATCAAATATTTAAAAATAAAACATCGATTAAATGAAAAATAACACGATGAATTGCATTTTTTTCTTGTTTTATAACAGATAATTATCTAAGTTTACATCGTCTAACCTACTAAATATTACCAGTGTCCCCAAATCTGGTGATATAACAAAAGGATGCTCCTTAACTGGCATCCTTTTCTGTTTTTTGGAAAAATTATGTTTTTTTAAACGAAACTTTGCAAATCCACTAGCTTTTTATAAACACCGTTTTTTGAAATGAGTTGGTTATGTGTTCCCTGTTCGGCAATTTCACCTTTTTGCATCACAATGATTTCGTCAGCATTTTGAATAGTTGAAAGTCTGTGAGCAATAATAATTGATGTTCTATTTTTCATCATATTTTGGAGAGCAATTTGCACAAAGCGTTCACTTTCTGTATCAAGTGCTGAGGTGGCTTCATCCAAAATCATGATAGGCGGATTTTTTAAAACAGCACGAGCAATACTTAGGCGCTGTTTTTGCCCACCAGAGATTTTGGTTCCGGAATCACCTATATTATAATTTAGGCCTCCTTTCAAATCCTTTACAAATTCCCAAGCATTTGCAATTTTCAATGCGTCAATGATTTCTTCATCGGTAGCATTTTCCTTCCCAAGTAAAATGTTGTTCTTTATTGTATCGTTGAATAAAATTGAATCTTGCGTTACCAAACCCATTAGATTTCTCAGTGAATGCTTTGTAAGGTCCCTGATATCCAAACCATCTATTTCTATACTTCCTTCATTGACATCATAAAATCTCGTAAGTAAATTGGCAATTGTACTTTTTCCACTACCGGATTGGCCAACAAGTGCCACGATTTTTCCTTTTGGAACAGTAATGTTGAAATTTTTAAGAACAGGTTCCTCCTCATAACTGAATGAAACATTTTTAATGACGATACGATCCTGAAAATCATCTTTTATAGTGGCGTTTGGTTTTTCAGGAATTGTATTTTCGACTTCCAATACATCAAAAACCCTTTCTGCTGCTGCCAACCCTGTTTTTACCTGATATGAAGCTTTTGAAATGGCTTTTGCAGGAGTTAATATGTTATACGCCAAACCCATATATGCTAGAAATTTTGAACCTTCCAATAAAGGTGACCCATCTGCAAATTTTTCAACCAAAACCATGTTGCCACCATACCACAGTAAAATTGCGATGACAACAATACCCATAAATTCACTCATGGGTGATGATAAGTTATTTTTTCGTCCAATGCTATTTGTGAGTCTATATAATCGCTGAATGGAATCATTAAATTTACCTTTAAAAGTCTGTTCAGAATTATAGCTTTTAACGACTTTTAATCCGCTCAATGTTTCTTCTACGATAGAAATCAAATAACCATTTTCATATTGTGCCTTTTGAGACTTCGCTTTAAGGGTTTTTCCAATTTTGGAAATTATAAATCCTGAAATTGGTATAAATATGAAAACAAAAAGTGTCAATTTAAAACTTATAACAAGCATTGCCCCAATGGTAAAAATGATTGTCATAGGTTCTTTTACAATGAGTTCCAATATCGAAAAGAATGAATTTCTTACTTCATTGACATCATTGAGCATTCTTGACATCACATCACCTTTTCGTTTTTCAGAATAATAAGCAACTGGCAAACCAATGATCTTATCAAACATTTTACTGCGGATATCTCTTAAAACACCATTTTTTAGAAGCAATAAATGATTAAGAGCCAAATAGTTGAATAAATTTTTTAATAAAAATGTAGAAATTATAATGCAGACCACCAATAACAATGCGTACTGAGCTCCACTCTCATCCGTCAGTTTTGTGATATAATAGTATAAATAATCTTTTCCAAAAGATGTTATTTCCCAAAAGGATTCTAGTTTTGGTTTTGCAACGATTTTTTCTGCATCTTTAAACAATACATCCAGCATAGGTATTAATGCGATGAATGATAATGTACTGAAAAGCGCATAAAGAATATTGAAGATAACATTCCAAACCACATTGCCTTTGTAAGGTTTGAGGTATGGAATTATCTTTTTTAAATTTTCGTCCATCAATTTAGATCCATATCATCAACTATGGCATCAAGTTTTGAATCCAATTTTGCCTCAACTTCTGCAAATTTTTCAGGGGAGTCTAAATGGTCATTGACACTCATATAAAACTTGATTTTTGGTTCAGTGCCACTTGGTCTTAATGCAATTCTACTGCCATCTTGAGTGGTATAGATCAAAACGTTTGATTTTGGAATGTCAATAATGATATCTTTTCCTGTCACCATATCTTTGGCTATCGATAATTCGTAATCCTCGACACGAATGACCTTGGAACCGTTGATTTCGGTCAATGGGTTTTCACGAGCTTTAACCATCATTTGATTTATTTCCTCTGCGCCTTCAATGCCTTTTTTGGTCATGGATATCAAGCGCTCTTTAAAAAATCCATGGTCTACATATAACTGTATCAATTCTTTATAAACGGAACTGCCTTTACCTTTTGCTTGTGCCGCGATTTCTATTGCCAAAAGGGTAGAAGTAACGGCATCCTTATCACGAACAAAATCACCCACCATATAACCAAAGCTTTCTTCACCACCCCCAATAAAGTTGAGGTTTGGGAAATCCTTGATCATTTTTGCAATCCATTTGAAACCTGTCAGTCCAATTTTGCATTCAACTTTATAAGCCTCGGCCAATTTGACCATCATGGGTGTTGAGACAATTGTTGTAGCTATAAATTCTTCACCTTTTATTTTGTTGGTACGTTTCCAATGTTTCAAAAGAAAATCGGTCATCATCACCATGGTTTGGTTTCCGTTGAGCAATACCATTTTTCCTTCCAGATTTCTCACAGCAACTCCTAGTCGGTCGGCATCCGGATCGGTTCCAATCACAATGTCTGCATTCACTTTATCAGCCAATTCCAAGGCCATTTTAAGTGCTTCGGGTTCTTCAGGATTGGGGGATTTGACGGTTGGAAAGTTACCATTTGGAACACTCTGTTCTTCTACAAAATGAACATTTTTATAACCCGCACGTTTCAAGGTTTCAGGGACTGTAGCGATGGATGTGCCGTGAAGAGATGTAAAAACAATGGTTAATTTGTCCTTTGCTTCTTGCGAGGTATCGAAACTTCCATTTTTAACCGACGCATCGATAAATACATCATCAACTTCTTGCCCAATGGTTTTTATCAATCTTTCGTTGGCATCAAATTTTATCTCTGAATACTCCAAATTATTGATTTCCTGGATAATCTCATCATCTTGAGGTGGTACCAATTGACCACCATCTTGCCAATATACCTTATATCCGTTATATTCTGGTGGATTATGAGAGGCTGTAAGGACAATTCCACATTGGCATCCCAAATGTTTTACCGCAAACGACAATTCTGGGGTCGGACGCAAATCTTCAAATAGATAAACCGTAATTCCGTTGGCTGAAAACACATCAGCGACCACTTTTGCCAACGTTTTGCTGTTGTGCCTGCAATCATATGCAATGGCTACTTTCAGCTCTTCATTAGGAAATGACCTGTGCATATAATTGCTCAACCCTTGCGTATTTTTTCCTAATGTATATTTATTGATCCGGTTGGTTCCGACACCCATGATTCCTCTCATACCACCAGTTCCAAAATCCAAATCCCGATAAAAACTTTCCTGAATTTCTTTGGGATGATGTGCAATGCTTTCTGTGATGAACTCTTGCGTTTCCTTATCAAAAGAAGGTGATAACCATGAATTGATGCGTTCTAAAATATTAGGATCGATGTAAATCATAGGTGATGAAAATTATAATGTAAAAATAAGAAATATGTTAAATGTTATATGTAATTATAAGGTTAATTTGAGGGTTTCAATCAGAAATTCAATTCTTCTTTCACCAAATAACGTTTTTTATCTTCTTTGGTTCTAAGAATGATTTCTCCCAGAAATCCTGCGATAAAAAACTGTGTCCCAATGATCATGGTGGCTAGGGCAATGTAGAATTGGGGCCTTGCCGTGATCAATCGTCCTGCGGTATTAAAAAACAATTTATCGATTCCCAAATATAAAGTAAAGGCAAACCCAATAAATAACATAATGACGCCAAGCGCTCCGAACAAGTGCATTGGGCGCCTTCCAAAACGGGAAATGAACCAAATTGTCAACAAATCCAAAAAGCCATGAATAAAACGATTCATACCAAATTTTGTTGTCCCATATTTCCGGGGTTGGTGCAAAACGACTTTTTCCGAAATTTTTGAAAATCCAGCATTTTTTGCCAAAACGGGAATATATCTGTGCATTTCTCCATTGACATCGATATTTTTTATGACACTTTTGTTGTACGCTTTAAGGCCGCAGTTAAAATCGTGAAGTCTGACCCCAGAGGTTTTCCGAGCAGCCCAATTGAACAATTTGGATGGCATATTCTTGGAAACAACAGAATCATAACGCTTTTTTTTCCAGCCAGATACCAAATCAAATTCATCGTTGACAATCATGGAATACAATTGTGGAATTTCCTCTGGGTTGTCCTGAAGGTCGGCATCCATGGTGATTACTACATTTCCTTCAGCTTTCGTAAATCCAGCATGCAGCGCCTGCGATTTGCCAAAATTCCGAAGAAAACGAATACCTTTAATATTGACATCTTTTTCTGAAAGCTCCTTTATTTTTTCCCATGAAGCATCTGTACTGCCATCATCTATGAAAATAATCTCATATGAAAAACGATTGGATTGCATAACTTTTGCAATCCAATCGTGAAGTTCGTTGAGCGAATCCTGCTCATTAAGTAGTGGTATGACTACTGATATGTCCATTGAGGTGATTTCGAGATGTTATCTTCCAAAAATACTGAAATTATTTAAGCATGGGTATTTTCTTTTTTCATAACAAGACCACCTATTAAACCATAAAGCAAACCAAAAAAAGCACTCATGGCAGTCCAAAAGGCAGTAAAAATGAATGGGCTTGAAAACATTTCCACCATTTTCATTTGTTGCTCCAACATTTCTTCGGTGACACTTGAGTTTTCCATCAATTTATCTCGTGTAACATCTAATACTTGCGCATTGAAGCCAGGATCAATGACATACATAAAAATCAAGTAATAAGCACAGAAAAGTAATGCACTTATAACCCCAACAATTACTCCTAATTTAATTGATTCACCAAGGGTCAGTAGGTTGGCATTTCTTTTCTTAAATTGACTAATGGCATATATAACAGTGATCGGAAAAATGAGGTAAAATAAATAGATCGGCCATTGTTTGCCTTCCAAAGTCATTCCTGTAACATACATAACTACAGATATTAGAATCATAATTACACCAAGGATAATTCCGTAATTGATGGCAAATTTGCCAGGCGATAGTTTTTGTTCTTCCATAATAGTTGATTTAAAAAGTTGATTTGTTAGTTAGTAAACAAAGATACCGAAACGTTACAAGATTCCATTATGAATGTAGATTTCTTAAAAAATAAAACCAAAAGTATTGTTCATTTGTAAAAATTACCTAAATTTGCACTTCCAAAAAAAGAATTGATTTAAAGCTTTTAGTGATGAAAAAAGGAATACATCCAGCAAATTATAGACTTGTAGCATTCAAGGATATGTCTAATGAAGACGTATTTTTAACAAAATCTACAGCAGATACAAATGAAACCTTAGAGGTTGACGGTGTTGAGTATCCACTAATAAAAATGGAGATTTCAAGGTCTTCCCATCCATATTATACTGGTAAATCCAAACTTGTGGATACGGCAGGTCGTATTGATAAGTTCAAAAACAAATACGCTAAATTCAAAAAATAATTTTAGCTAAAAATTATACAAAGCCTTCTTGATTTATCTTGGAGGCTTTTTTGTTTTCTATAATTACGCTACTTTTGAATATAGAATGTTTTGCCAACTCCGAAATTTAGGAGCGATTGTTTTTCCTTTTTGGACTGTTAATTTTAAAATCATAACACATACTTAACAAAATGAATTACATCCTTTTTGATGGGCCATCTCGTAATAATCTCCTGCCATTTACTTTTACCAGACCAGTTGCAGATATTAGGATAGGAATATTGACCATTCGCGAAAAATGGGAAATACATTTGGGTTTTACTACAACGACTATTACGGAAGACTATCTGTCTGATAAATTTCCGATGGTGGAAATGGAGGAGAACGTAATGATCAATTCTTCGTATTTGCCGAATGCAGAATTGTCCGAAATGGTCAAAAGCCTAGAAGAAAACCAGGCGATTTTCAAGAAAGAGGATGTTATTGCGTTCTATACCAAAAATGCACAAGAAGATATCAATTTTGACACTTTTGAGGCGATTGAATATGACGAGGATATTCTTAAGATCGAACACACTTGGGATATTTTTTCGAAAAACGGTCAAGCTTTAGAAGATGACTTTGAGTTATTGACAAGTGGAAGACGTTCCCAGCCCATTCCGTCCAGTAATAATGTGATTTCAAGTCAAAATATATTTATTGAAGAAGGCGCAAAACTCGAATTTGCTACACTGAATGCAAGTACAGGTTCCATCTACATTGGAAAACATGCAGAAGTCATGGAAGGCAGTATCATCCGTGGTCCTTTTGCATTATGCGAACATTCCACTGTAAAGCTAGGTGCCAAAATTTATGGACCTACAACTGTTGGGCCACATTGTAAAGTGGGTGGTGAGGTGAATAATTCGGTACTTTTTGGTTTTTCAAATAAAGGGCATGATGGGTTTTTGGGAAATTCTGTGTTGGGGGAATGGTGTAATCTTGGAGCCGATACCAACAATTCAAATTTAAAAAACAATTATGCAGAGGTGAGACTTTGGGATTACAATACCGAAGGTTTTGCTCAAACAGGCCTGCAATTTTGTGGACTAATGATGGGCGATCATAGCAAATGTGGTATCAATACAATGTTTAATACAGGAACCGTAGTAGGCGTGAGTGCCAACATATTTGGCAGTGGATTTCCGCGCAACTTTGTGCCTAGTTTTAGTTGGGGGGGCAGTGGAGGTTTTACTACTTATCTTACCAAAAAGGCCTTTGAAGTTGCCGAAGTGGTCATGTCACGTAGGGAGATTGAACTGACGGATATTGACAAAGCTATTCTCGAGCATGTGTTTGAGGAAACCAAAAAGTTTAGGAGAGATTAAAAAATCAGGATGTTAAGTATTCTATTTTTATATTTCAAAGGAAATATTTCTATAAACTTGCTGAAAGATTCCAAAAGTACAATTGGTTGTTTTCCTTGCTAGCCCTCGTTATATATTATGTTGGCACGTTTATTGGATGTGTCGTTCACTCAATTTTAGATTGGCTTTTGAATCTCGATTTTGATTGGGAGAGTAGTATACATTAAGTTTTATCGCATTGCCTTTTGGAATTGAAACATTATTTTTGTTTTATTACAATTTGAAAAAACCATTGGAAAAGTTGTTTGTTTTGCTTGAAGATGAGATCCAGAACATTTGAAAACGCATAGAATAATCTGAAATTTAAGTTATGAAAATCCTACCTATCATTGCCTTTATCTTCGTGTCTGTAATGGCTTTTGCCCAAAAGTCGGACTATGAGATCAAAAATCTTAAGGTCAATGATGAACTGAGCCAATATGGAGTGGTTTACCAAAAAGGGAATACAGTCTATTATTCGCGCTATAAATTGAATGATTTTGGGACTGTTGAAAAGAACAGGATGAATCACACTATTTTTTCATTATATCAGGGTGAACTAACGGCAGATAATGAAATCATCAACTCAAAGGAATGGAAATCTGCTGATGCATTTACCTATAATAGTTCCACCGCTGCCTTTAGCTCAGATAGAAAGTATATGTATGTCACTACCAATGAAGAAAAACGTGGCGACATATATAAGCATTCGGAAAAGACACGTAATCTCCGCATCGAGCGAGGCGAATATACAGAAGGTAAAGGGTATAGCAATTTCGTGCCGCTTTCTTTTTGTAATGAAAATTATTCGTATGCGCATCCTGCTGTAAGTCCAAACGGTGATTATTTATATTTTACATCCAATATTCCAAGTGCTAAGGGTCCCACAGATATATTCAGGGTTAAA
Source organism: Aquaticitalea sp. (assembly GCA_041748055.1). GTDB lineage: Bacteria > Bacteroidota > Bacteroidia > Flavobacteriales > Flavobacteriaceae > JBPOFM01. The sequence continues at coordinate 16,163 of JBGTDZ010000390.1, read as the reverse complement.
ATTAAAGGCAATAATGAGTTTGGAGAAGCCGAAAATTTGGGGGATTCCATCAATTCGCCCCGTAGGGAAACCTTTCCCTCTATCACCGATGACAACATTTTATATTTTTCATCAGATAGAGCAAAAGGAATTGGCGGATTGGATTTTTATAAATGTATTATTGCAGAAGATGGTACCGTGGGAATGCCCGAATTGCTTCCCCAGCCACTAAACAGTCGTGGCGACGATATTTGCTTTGAATTGAATAAAAATGGCAAGGAAGGCTTTTTTACTTCAAACCGTGCTAAAGGAAAAGGAGAGGATGATATTTATTATTTTAAGATAAAGGAATGATCACTCTTTCCGAACCTGTTTCAAATCCAATAAGTTAATAGGATTAATACCCAAACCAATTACATTTTTTCTGGTAAAACGTAAGACTTCATCATAAAACATCACAACTACTGGTGTTTCTTGCATGACAAGGGAATCCATTTTGGAATATAATAATTCTCGCTCTTCGATATCGATAATATTTTGGGCTTGTTCATACCACATATCAAATTGTTTATTATTAAAATGCGAATAATTTGGCCCGTTGGGTGCAAAGTTCTTGCTGTAATATAAGGACAGGTAATTTTCGGCATCAGGATAATCAGCGACCCAACTAGCCCTAAACATATCGAGTTTGCCATTGGCCTTAGCATCTTTTAGTGTAGCCGCAGGCATAACATCTACATTCACATTTAATCCGGTTTTTTGGATTTCCCGTTGTATAAATTCGCAAAAGCTTAGATAATTGCTTGTTGTGGTAATTGTAATTTCAGGATTTTGAATTCCGGTTTCCTGCTTAAATTGAGCTACAAGGTCTTTTGCTTTCTGTGGTTGAAAGTCAAACCCGATCGTCTCATTATAACCAGGCAATCCTTTAGGGATAAATCCGCCATATGCCGCCTTGCCTACACCATTGCGCAAATAAACCATCATTTTCTCTCTGTCAAAACCAAGATTGACGGCATTCCTTATGAGCTGTGATTTTATTTCTGGCACTTCAGAACCCATGTAAAACGCCAAATATTCGGTGTTGAGATATGGCCCGCGAATCATGTTCACATTTTTTGAATATCTCTCACGAAGTTGGCCGTCAGCAGTCAAAATTTCATCTTTGTAAGAGGCGTCCAAGCCTGAAACAAAATCTATATTTCCTTGAGCAAATTGCAAAAATTCACTTTGCTTGTCTGGCAAAAAAGTGATGGCAACAGCTTCGAGATACGGCAATTGTTGTCTATCTTTGTCAGTTTCAAAATAATCCGGATTTTTTCTGAATACCAATTTTAGGTTTTCTTCCCATCGCTTGAACTTAAACGGACCTGTTCCAATAGGATGCGATCGGAAATCGTTGCCATAATGTTCTACGATTTCCTTGGGAACAACTGAGCAATATTTCATGGTCAATAATCCCAAAAATGCAGGAAATGGTTGTTTTAATTTGATTTCAAAAATGGAATCGTTTAATGCTTTATAGCCATCCACTTTCTGTAAAACCCAACTTCCAGGTGAAGCCAATTTACTGTCGGTTAGGCGATTTAGGCTAAATTCAAAATCGGAAGCAGTGACAATCCTCGTAGAATCTTTGCCAAATAAGCCATGTTTATGGAATTTCACATTGTTCCTAAGCAAAAAGGTATAGGTAAGTGCGTCTTCAGAAATATCCCAACTTTTTGCGATGCATGGCAGCACCTTCATTTGGTCATCAATTTGAACCAGACCATTAAAAAGTTGGTTGGTCGCCCATATATCCGCAATATCTTTGGAAAATGCAGGATCCAATGAGCCGATGTTTTTGTGCTCATTGTACCTGAACACAGTTGTATCATCAATTTTACCTGATCGTTCGCTGCACGAATTAATAATCAGTATTGCACAAACCATTGAAATACAGTACTTAATTCCATTTATGAAAACAGAAAGGGTTTTTATCATATCAGTTATATGTTGTAAATTTGCCAACTTGGTAAAAATACAAGAATGAACGCTAGAAAAAAAGTTGCATTTTACACACTGGGTTGTAAGCTTAATTTTTCTGAAACATCCACCATTGCTCGAAATTTTACAGAAGAAGGTTTTGATAGGGTCGATTTTAACGAGAAAGCAGATATTTACGTCATCAATACGTGTTCTGTAACCGACAATGCCGACAAGCGTTTTAAAAGTATAGTGAGGCAGGCCCAAAAAGTAAATCCCGAAGCATTTGTTGCCGCGGTGGGTTGCTATGCACAACTGAAACCTCATGAATTGGCTGAGGTGGACGGCGTGGATTTGGTACTTGGAGCCACAGAAAAATTCAAAATCACAGATTATCTAAATGATTTATCTAAAAATGAATTAGGCGAAGTGCATTCTTGCGAAATAGAGGAGGCAGATTTTTATGTTGGCAGTTATTCAATAGGCGACAGAACACGTGCATTTTTAAAAGTCCAGGACGGTTGCGATTATAAATGCACCTATTGTACCATTCCATTAGCTCGCGGGATTTCTCGAAGTGATAGCATGGCAAGCGTTCTTAAAAACGCTAAGGAGATTTCCGAACAAAACATTAAGGAAATTGTTTTGACAGGGGTGAATATTGGTGATTATGGCAAAGGAGAATTCGGAAACAAAACCCATGCACATACATTTTTGGAATTGGTCAAAGAACTGGACAAAGTTGAAGGCATAGAACGACTTCGGATTTCCTCCATAGAGCCCAATTTATTGAAGAACGAAACGATAGAACTCGTTTCAAAATCTCGAGCCTTCGTGCCACATTTTCATATTCCATTGCAAAGCGGGAGCAATGATATTTTAAAAAAAATGAAGCGTCGCTATATGCGGGAATTATATGTTGAAAGAGTAGCAAAAATAAAAGAAGTCATGCCACATGCTTGCATTGGGGTGGATGTTATCGTTGGCTTTCCAGGCGAAACGGATATACATTTTTTGGAAACCTATAATTTTGTGAATGAATTGGATATTTCCTATTTGCACGTTTTTACCTATTCTGAAAGGGATAATACCGAAGCTGCCATAATGGAAGGTGTAGTGCCAAAAAACTTGAGGGCAAAACGCAGTAAAATGCTTCGAGGCCTTTCATCCAAAAAACGTCGAGCTTTTTATGAAGGCCAATTGGGAACTGTTAGAACTGTTTTATTTGAAGGCGAAAACAAAGAAGGTTATATCCACGGCTTTACAGAAAATTATATTAAAGTGAAAATGCCTTGGAATCCCGAATTAGTAAATACATTGCATCAGATTGAACTGACAAGAATTGACGCAGACGGATTGGTGAGAGCTGAATTTGTTGAAACGCAGATACATGCATAATTTATCTAAAAGGAACCTTTAAACCTGTCTTTATCCATTTTATCGGATTTTTTATTTTCATTATGTCATTATCTATAGATTTGTCGTTCTTGATAAGGTCAAGATGCCCCAAGCATGAAAAATAATAGTCTCTTTGTTATACTTTTCTTTGTTTTAATTCTTTGTAATTCTTGTTCAAACGATGATGATTCCAACCAAACAAGTCTTGTTGGTACTTGGGAGTTAACTTCATGGAACATAGGTATTCCCATTGATATTAATAATGACTCCGTTGCCAGTACCAACCTTTTGGACGAAGCCGATTGTGTCAATAACGAAACTGTTGTTTTTGAAACCAACGGTACAGTTTCATTCAACTCAAGTTATAATCCGACCTTCAATATTTCGTTGATAGGCGAGACTTCAGAAACCTATTTATTTGATATACAGTGTGGTCTGGAAGGAACCATTGGATTGGCAGGTACTTATGAGCAAAATGGAGATACGGTTAAAATTTTAAACAATACGGCTACGATAAATGGAAATCAATTGATCATAGTCTATCAAAATGCGATTGATATTTATAATGAAGATTTCACGCAAATTTTAATTAAAAAAGATTTGACATTGATTTATTCGAAGAAATAATTTAATTCTCTTTAAAAAATAAAAAATCCGAAGCTATGAACTTCGGATTTTTTATTTCTAATATTGAACTTCAAATACGAATTCCTACAGGAAGCATCTTCTTGTACTTTCGGTTCTTTCTAATGAATTTTGCGATTTCAGGACTTGTCGGGACGACACTGATGTTTCTTTCAGAAATATTTTCAAATACCAAGGTTAAAAATTCCTCTTCGAAATCTTCGGAATTTATGCAGTCTGGAATGACCAATTTTGTTAAGAATATCTTCCGATCTTGCAATGAATATTCAATTTTGGCGAGTTCATCATCAACTTTTAGTTCAAATTGTCGCAAAAAGTCATTATCTGTTAATTCGGCAGCATCAATCATGGTATCTTTTATTTTAATTCAATGTTTGGAAAGGTAAAAGCTATAATTTTATATAGCTTTGTACCACAAATTTACAAAAAATATCGCATATAATATAAGTCACAGTAAGTTAAATACTTATGAAATGATATATTACAAACCACTTTTTTGGTTTAATGATAGTTTAAAATTTAATAAAAATGCAATCTAATAGAAATATTTAACCTAGTGGACAAAGAACTGATTCATGTCTATATGATGCCCGGAATGGCTGCCGAACCTACAATCTTTAACAGGATTCGATTGCCAGAGAATCAATTCCAAATTCATTGGTTGGAATGGATGATTCCTGAAGATAATGAAACTTTGGAATCTTATGCAAAACGGATGATTACAAAAATTGACCATGAAAATATCGTTCTGTTGGGAGTATCATTTGGAGGTGTTTTGGTTCAGGAAATGAGCAAATTCATGAAATTAAGGAAGTTGATTGTCGTGTCGAGTGTTAAGAGTAAGCATGAATTGCCAAAACGCATGAAAATCGCGAAGTTTATGAAAGCCTATAAGTACGCACCAACGCAATTATTATCCAATCTAGACGTTCTCAAAAAATATGCTTTCAATGACACGATTGCCAAACGCATCGACCTTTATAAAACCTATATCGCAGTGAATGATAAGCGGTATTTGGACTGGGCGCTGAAGGAGATGATTTGTTGGGAACAAGAAGAACCCAATCCTGATGCGATTTATATAAATGGAGATAATGATGCTGTTTTTCCACATTCTTGCGGGGGTAATTGCATTGTTATTAAAGGTGGCACGCACATCATGATTATTTTTAAAAGCCAGTGGTTCAACGAAAATTTACCAAAACTTATCTTGGGTTAACATTGAAATCGAGGCATTAATTTTTTACTTTTATAAAAAAATAAGATTATGCATTTTATCAAGAATAGTTTAGCAGTTATCGGGTTGATTTGCTTGTCAGGGCTTTTCATTTTTGCTGTACAGAAAGCTCCATCTGACCAAAGAGTAGTATCGGAAAACAAATTGGTAAACGATTACAACGTTTATGCCGTTCAAATTCCTGACAAATTGGACTTTGCAGGTGAAGAAATGCCTTTGTACGACCCTGATGTTTATGAAAGAATGGACAGGGAACTTTTGGTAAATACCTACTGGCAATCCAATGGACTATTGATGTTCAAACGAGCACAAAAGTATTTCCCGATTATCGAACCAATTTTGAAAAAAAATGGGATTCCAGACGATTTTAAATATTTGGCGGTTATTGAAAGCGGATTGGCAAATGTTGTTTCTCCTGCTGGTGCGAGAGGTGTTTGGCAAATTATGCCGGCAACTGCCAAGGAGAATGGTTTGGAAGTCAATGATAATGTTGATGAACGCTATCATTTGGCCAAATCAACAGAAATTGCCTGTAAGTATCTATTGAAATCAAAACAGCAGCTGGGTTCTTGGACATTGGCGGCAGCTGCTTACAACGCTGGAAATGCCGGAATTGGAAACAGAATAAAAGATCAAGACGTGAAAAGTTACTACGATTTGCTTTTAGGTGAAGAGACCGGGAGATACATTTTTAGGATTGTTGCACTAAAGGAAATTTTAAAAAACCCCAAAACTTATGGGTTTAACTTTATGGAATCCGATTTGTATTCTCATATTCCTACAAAGGAGGTAACCGTGGATACCGATATTACGAATTTTACAGCTTTTGCCAAACAGAACGGCATCAACTATAAAATACTCAAAATACATAATCCCTGGTTGCGTGAAGCTCATTTGAGCAACAAATCAAAAAAGAAATATATCATTGATATTCCTGAAAAAGGCTATTATTCAAAACCTTGATGCTCAAATTCCTAACCAACAACTTTTGGATCTTACTTTTAGTCATAAATTACATACTGGTAATAATTGTAGCCTTTGCTATATTGCTCAAAAATATAAATCCGACCAAAACCTTATCCTATATTATCGTTTTGGCCTTTTTTCCTTTTTTTGGACTCATAGTGTATTATTTATTCGGACAGGAATACCGAAAGAATAAAATATTCAATAGAAAAAATATCCTCAATCAAAAAATCATTGAGGAAGTAAATCATCAGTTAGAGCCTGAACGATGGGAAATTAATACGTTGGAAAAAGATTTGCTTGATGAGCGTATTAAGTTGGTAAAATTATTGCAAAGCGACAAAAATTCACCTTTGACTACCCATAATGACCTCCAAATCATCAAAAATGGAGAGAACAAATTCAAGCTGCTTTTAGAGGATTTGAAAAATGCCAAAGACCATATCCATTTAGAATATTACATCTTAAGGGATGATAAAATTGGGATGCAGATCTTGGACATGCTTTGTGACAAGGCTTCCAAAGGAATAGATGTAAAACTAAGTATTGACGATGTTGGTAGTAGTGTTAGTAGAAAATCGAAAAGGCATTTAACAAAAAGTGGTGTGCAATGGCACTCGTTTATGCCTGTTTTGTTTCCTGGTTTCACCGGAAAAATGAATTATAGAAATCACAGGAAAATAGCAATTATTGATGGGGAAATTGGTTATATAGGGGGCATCAACGTTTCTGATACCTATGTAAACTATGAAGATTCAGAAAGTTATTGGAGAGATACCCATCTGAGGGTAATAGGTGAGGCAGTGAAATCCCTTCAGATCCATTTTTTGATGAATTGGGAATTCGTTTCCGGTCAAAAAATAAAACTCAAGAAAAATTACTTCCCGCCTGTAGAATACAAAAATATATTGGCGATGCAGATTGCCGCAAGCGGACCGGATACTGATTGGGCGAGCATCATGGAAGTCATTTTTACAGCCATTGTAACTTCTGAAAAGTATGTTTATATCACAACACCATATTTCATACCGAACGACCAAATCATAACTGCCTTGCAAGTTGCATCAAAGAGTGGTATTGATGTGAGATTGTTGATTCCCAAGAATTCAGATTCATGGACGGCGAAACACGCTACCAATTCTTATCTAGAATGTTTATTGGTTGCAAATGTGAAAATTTATCGTTATTGCAAAGGCTTTATCCATGCCAAGACAATGGTTGTGGATGATATGTTTTCCACCATAGGCACTACCAATATGGATCATAGGAGCTTTAGTATAAATTTTGAAATTAATGCGATGATTTATGACGAAGAAAAAAGTAAAGAATTAAAATCACATTTTTTTGACGACCTAAAAGATAGTGAAGAGGTAGAATACGAACGATGGATTGATAGATCGAAATTTCAAAAATTTAAGGAATCATATTGTAGGCTTTGGGCTCCTTTATTATAATCTTGCTATTCTCTTATAGATATGATTGTTTCCTTTTTTTGGGTCTCATTTTCCAATAATAATTGCGTGAGATTCATGTAAGTGTTTTCTATGAAGGAGTTTTTGGTTTGCTTCTTTATGTTTTTTAAATAAAATTTACGGTCTATGTTGGAAAGCTCTTTGGTTGCGGTGATGTAAAAGCTCGCCGGTACACCGAAAGAATTTTTAATACTGCTCATGCTTATATCAAGATTATTTTCCCTTTCATTAACATAAACAATATTGACATTCTTGTTGAATCCTTTAACAGCTTTTTTGATCAAACTTTTGCGGTCCCAATAAAGGACAATAAATTCAACTTTCCCTTTATATTGATTGGCCATTTCATTGATTGCCTTTATTTCTTCCCGATGGGTAACAAGGCAGGTTTTTTTCGTTATCAATAGAATAGGGGTTTTAATGGCATCTGTTTCCAGATAGCCTCCTGATAATTTTTTAAACCTTAGTTTGGATATGGTGGTTCCCTTCAGATGAGTTTTGTTGAGCGAATCAAAAAGAACATCTACATATTCAGATCTATCGTTTTGGAGCGCAGTATCGCATTGACTATTGTATCTGTCTAAATGTTTGGAAAGGGCATCTTCAAAATATACTTTTCGTTCTTGGGAAAAAACTGAAAGTATAGCTCCAAAAAAAAGTATGGTAAACATTTTTTTCATGTTTACTGTATGAGTTGATATTAATCAATTTAAAATTACAAAAGAAAGTTTTTCAATGAAAAAATTTTCGTTCAACTGATTAATAGGGTAAGAATGATATTACAAAATATGTATTTCAGCGATAAAAAATATAAACCCATCGGGCAGCATGCTGAACAATCTGACATTTATCCAAGCTCTACCGCCTTCTACCTTGCCGGTGTCCACCATAATGCTGATTGGGCATTTGGGCTTTTTTCATGCTATCCTTCATCATTTTTATTTGGTCTCCTAGCATATTTCTCTTGTCCAATTTTTGAGCTTCTTTCATTAAGATTTTGGCTTCTTGAGGCCTGCGTTTACTAAATGCAATTCCAGCGAGGTTCAATTTGGCCATTGCCATGTCATGATCCATAGACAAACCAAGGCTCAGTGCTTTCTTAAAATACTTTTCTGCCTCATTCATATTGGTTTGGGAGACCATGATGCCATGAAGGTAATTGTAATATCCTTCTTGCTTTTTTACCAATGCACTGGAAGGATTTTTTATCATGTTCAACCATTTTTTTGCACCTTCAAAATCCTGCTTTCGAAGTTTTAAAAACGCCAAAAGGATGAACTCGTTCTTGAAGTACAGAAAAACAAAAATCAAGGACAACAAAATCCACATAATACCTGCCCCTATGTAACCTTCCGTAAATTGATAGATAGCGTATGCGATGATCAGTAAGGCAATGACTAATTTGATATTTTTATTGTACATGGGTTTATTTAGAAATTTTATATGTAATAGTAGATTTGATGGTTGTAGGAATGGTCATGTTTTGTGCTTGGAACAAAGTGTCTCCAGCATTTTGACCAATAACGGTCACTTGGCTAAACATTCCTGTGTTTGGGTTGGCAACAACCGTTGTTTTTTGTGTTCCAGTCAATGTCATAATAATGTTTTCATCCACCGTTGACATTGTAGTAGTTGCAGTACCTGAAATAGTGATGGTCTCTTTAGAATAATTTTCTAATTTCCAATTATTATTTGCGCTCATATTTCCCTTGTAGCTATTGGTCCATTCGTTTCCTGCCGAAACAGTATTGACTGGGTAAAAATGGGTCATTTGCTCAAGACTATTTGACAAGGCATCACTTCCAAACTGTTTTTCCATTTGTCCTTTGGAGGCTGCAATAATTTCTGGTTGATCTATACCGGCTGACTCAAACATCGCATCAATCAATTTATCACCACCAGTAACGGATTTTATTTTTCCCGACTTTTCCATGACAATGGTCACAGGGACATTCAATAAGCCTTTGAACAACATATTTGTGACATTGGTAGAATCATCGGATTGTGTATCGGAATTTGCCAATTCGCCTAGAGTAGGCGAACTCATCAACATTTTCAATCGTTTAAACGACATGGACAAGGTGTAGTTTTCAGGTGTTGCCTCAACCACTTCAAAGTACATGACACCTATCAACTGGTTTTCAATTATTTGTTCTGTTCCATTAAGGTCTTGTGTAATATATTGCTTCGCTTCTTGTTCAACAGTAAAGTTGTCACCAACAGACAAGCGATATTCCAGTGTTTCTTGTGCAACACTGATTAAAGAAAATGCCAAAATAAAAGATAGTAAAAGAAATTTCATGGATAGAATTAATTACTTTTTTGTCACTGCAAAGAAACTGAATTTTTTAATGAGTTCCTTATCTTTTTTATATATTTAGGAATAGTCCATTGATTAAAAGGAACCTATTTTTTCGCTTATTTTTTACAAATATAATGTTAAGTCAAATATTTTTAAAATTAGGTTTGCCAAAGTAAAAAGTCTTTGTATATTTGCCCGCGGTTTTGGAGAGAGTGCCACAACAATATTTTCAGGAAATACAATTCGATTTTAAAGATATAAGACAATGAGCAAAAGAACGTTTCAACCATCAAAAAGAAAGAGAAGGAACAAACACGGTTTTAGAGAAAGAATGGCTTCTGCCAATGGTAGAAAAGTGCTTGCACGAAGAAGAGCAAAAGGAAGAAAAAAACTGTCTGTATCTACTGAATCGAGACATAAAAAATAATGATTAACAATTGTTGATATTTAAAAGGTGTTACTTAGGTGTAACACCTTTTTTTGTACCCATTCGAACCCTATTTTTGCAATCGTAAAAAGAAAATCAAGATTATGCCAAAGAATAAAAACTTAAATACAGTACTTATCATTGGATCAGGCCCGATCATCATTGGGCAAGCTTGCGAGTTTGATTATGCAGGAACGCAGGCGCTTCGTTCACTTCGCGAAGATGGCATTAAAACCATTCTGATTAATTCCAATCCTGCCACCATCATGACCGACCCAACAATGGCAGACCATGTCTATTTATTGCCATTGACGACAAAATCGATTGTTCAAGTATTAAAAAACCATCCTGAAATTGATGCCGTATTACCAACAATGGGAGGACAAACAGCACTTAATTTATGTATCCAAGCGGATGAAAAGGGTATTTGGAAAGATTTTGGTGTGAAATTGATTGGTGTTGATATCGATGCCATAAATATCACAGAAGATAGAGAAAAGTTTCGTAAGTTGATGTTAAAAATAGGAATTGGCATGGCACCGCAAGCGACTGCTAATTCGTATCTGAAAGGTAAGGAGATTGCACAAGATTTCGGCTTTCCATTGGTCATTCGTGCATCCTATACGCTTGGTGGCGAAGGTGCATCTTTCGTTCACAATAAAGATGAGTTTGATGAATTATTGACGCGTGGACTGGAAGTGTCTCCAATCCATGAAGTGATGATAGATAAAGCCTTAATAGGTTGGAAAGAATATGAGTTGGAACTATTACGAGACAAAAATGACAATGTCGTTATTATTTGTACGATAGAAAACATGGATCCAATGGGAATACATACTGGAGATTCCATTACGGTTGCACCAGCGATGACCTTATCTGACACCACCTACCAACGCATGCGCGATATGGCCATCCACATGATGCGAAGCATTGGGGATTTTGCTGGAGGCTGCAACGTCCAATTTGCCGTAAGTCCAGATGAAAAGGAAGACATCATCGCAATTGAGATCAATCCGCGTGTATCGCGTTCGTCTGCCCTTGCAAGTAAAGCAACAGGTTATCCAATTGCGAAAATTGCGGCAAAATTGGCAATCGGCTATAATCTAGATGAATTGAATAATCAAATCACAAAATCCACTTCGGCTTTGTTTGAACCAACCTTGGATTATGTTGTGGTAAAAATACCTCGTTGGAATTTTGACAAATTTGAAGGTTCAGATAGAACTCTTGGTTTACAGATGAAAGCGGTGGGAGAGGTGATGGCAATTGGCCGTTCGTTCCAAGAAGCGCTTCACAAGGCCACACAGTCTCTTGAAATTAAAAGAAATGGTCTTGGGGCAGATGGAAAAGGATATAAAGATTACGACCAAATTATAGAAAAGCTGACCTTTGCAAGTTGGGATCGGGTTTTTGTAATCTATGATGCCATCCAAATGGGAATTCCTTTGAGCCGAATTCATGAAATCACAAAAATAGATATGTGGTTTTTGAAGCAATACGAAGAGTTGTATCATCTTGAAAGAGAGATTTCAAATTATAAAATCGATACGATAGAGCGCGATTTGCTCCTTGAAGCCAAGCAAAAGGGGTATGGTGATAGGCAAATAGCCCACATGCTCGGCTGTTTGGAAAGTCAGGTTTATAATAAACGGGACGAATTCAACATCAAACGTGTTTATAAATTGGTAGATACTTGTGCAGCAGAGTTTAAAGCTCAAACCCCATATTATTATTCGACCTTTGAAAATGAGATGGAGACTGCCGACGGCAAAAGAGAGTCCGTCAATGAGAGTGTGGTTACAGATAAAAAGAAAATTATTGTATTAGGTTCCGGACCAAATAGAATAGGCCAAGGAATTGAATTTGATTATTGTTGTGTCCATGGTGTTTTGGCAGCTGCGGAATGTGGTTATGAAACGATAATGATCAATTGCAATCCTGAAACAGTTTCTACGGATTTTGATATTGCCGATAAACTTTATTTTGAACCTGTATTTTGGGAGCATATTTACGACATCATCCGTCATGAAAAACCAGAGGGCGTTATCGTGCAATTAGGAGGACAAACTGCCTTGAAATTGGCCGAAAAACTAGATCGCTACGGTATTAAAATCATAGGAACAACCTTTGAATCCTTGGATTTGGCAGAAGATAGAGGAAGTTTCTCAAATTTATTGCAAGAAAACAACATCCCATATCCGGAATTTGCTGTCGCAACCACTGCAGATGAGGCACTCGCCATCGCAGATAAATTGGACTTTCCAATTCTTGTCCGTCCTTCCTATGTTCTTGGAGGCCAAGGCATGAAAATTGTCATAAACAAAAAGGAGTTGGAAGAACACGTTGTCGATTTGTTGCGTGGAATGCCAAATAATAAGTTGTTGCTAGATCGTTACCTTGACGGGGCAATTGAAGCCGAAGCAGACGCTATTTGTGATGGTGAGAATGTATATATCATAGGAATCATGGAGCATATTGAACCTTGTGGCATTCATTCTGGTGACAGTAATGCAACCTTGCCACCTTTTAATCTCGGTGAATTCGTGATGCAACAGATTAAAGATCATACTAAAAAAATTGCTTTGGCATTAAATACTGTGGGATTGATCAATATTCAATTTGCCATCAAAGATGATATGGTCTATATCATTGAAGCCAATCCCCGAGCATCCAGAACAGTGCCTTTTATTGCAAAGGCTTATGGTGAGCCATATGTCAATTATGCAACCAAAGTAATGCTAGGGGAGAAGAAAGTAACTGATTTTAATTTTAATCCAAAATTAGAGGGATACGCTATCAAACAACCTGTTTTTTCATTCAATAAATTCCCAAATGTGAACAAAAAATTGGGGCCGGAAATGAAAAGTACTGGCGAAAGTATTTTGTTTATTGACAGTCTTAAGGATGATGAATTTTACAATCTTTACTCTAGAAGAAAGATGTATTTGAGCAAATAGTTTTTTCTTATCGCATACTTAGATAGAGCAACCCGATCATTATGGCAATGCCAAAACTTATCAGTGTGCCTATTAAAATATATTCGGTAAGTTTTCGGTGTTTGGATTCCTTTAAATCGCCAAATCTAAACACGGATTTTGCAGTAATCAAAAAACCTACGGCTTCCCAATGATTAAGTATTACAAATATAAAGACCAATAGACGCTCTAGAATTCCTATATATTTTCCGGCATCTTCCAGCGACTCATTGCCTTCCGTCAAAGTTTTGATGTCCCATTTTAAGAAAATGGTTTTCATTATTATGGAAACGGGTTGGGTCAAAAACAACAAACAAACCACGAGCAGCAATCTATTTTTTGATACAATAAAGTCCAAATCGAAATTGTTAGCAATTAAGATAGTATAAGCAACAACAATTGCAATCACATGCAGTATTTGATCTGCAAAAAACCATATGCGTTTGGTGTTTTCCTTTTGCAAAATCAGTTTTAAGGCATCAATTATTAAATGTGAGAGACCGATTGCCAAAATCAAGGGCCAGAAAGATAGGTCCCAAAGCAGCAAAAATAGAAGAGCAACGTGAATGGCAATATGAATGTAAAGTTTAGGGGATTTTAATTTTCTTTGTTCTTTTTCTTCCACCCATTTTTGAGGCTGAAGAAAGAAATCACCTAGCATATGTGCCAAAAATATTTTGATCAATAAAATCATTTGAGTATTTCTATTTTTTGTCTGTACATTGAGTTCAGTTCCAAAATCTCATCCAAATAAGCGCGCTTTTGACGTTTGCTAATGGCATTTTGATTGATGCTCAGTTGTTCGGCGAATGTTTGTTGTAAGGCTTTGGGCTGTTCTAAGGACAATTTGACTATTTCTGCGGAATTGACCGTCCAATGATCCATGGGTATCAATGCCAGTTTAAAATATAGATTTAATTCCGCATCCAAGTTTTTGTTGCCTGTTTTTATTCGCAGATTTTGGTTTTCTTTTTTTAAACTCTCGTAAGTTTCGCCCGCAAATACAAAGGCTTCTCCGTTGGATTCACTTATGGTATCGGCATCATAGGTTTTCTCTCCAATTCCGATAGCTAACCTTACATCCAATCCCTTAATTGTTTTTAGGCAAGATTTGATATAGATACAAGCTTCCAAACTTCTCTGAATATCTTTTATTTCTATTTGAAAACTGTCGCCTCTATAAATCTCCCAATACTTAGGATCCTTTTCCAAAAAGGATAAGCTCGCTTTTAATGAATTCAACCAGATATCTGAATTCTTATGTGCACGTGATTTGATGATATCACCTATAATAACACTTGTCATGATTATTACATTTTAAATCATTCCCTTTTTATGGAATAATCAAATATATTCCTTATTTATGGAATAATCAAATATATTCCTTAATAACGGAATAATCGTATATATTCCTCAATTACGGAATATTTTAACTATCGCAACTCAATCCTAACTTTAAAGGGTACGAGCAAATGCAAGTAATCATCATGCGAAAACACATTATCGTCAAATTCCAACTTACGTGAGTTTTTCGAATCAATTCGTGTTAAAGCCTTCAAAAAGCGCTTAATTTCCAATTTATCATTGAGGATAAGTCCAGGCACTTCGACCGAATCACCTGAATCATTTTTTGCCACCATAGTAAAATAAGACGAATTGCAATGTTTTACCACTCCTGTACGAATATTTTCAGCTTCCACACGGATGCCCACAACCATAGACGTATTTCCAACATAGTTTACAGAAGCTTTCATCGTCACCAACTCACCTATTTCAATGGGATTTAGAAAATCAACAGTATCAACCGAAGCAGTGACGCAATACGTTTTGGAGTGTTTTGAAGCACAGGCAAAGGCAATTTGATCCATTAAATTAAGGATGTAGCCACCGTGTATCTTTTCATTAAAATTGGAATGCGATGGTTGCATCAATTCGGAAATTGAAATTCTTGAAGCGTCCACGGTTTTATAATTTTCCATTCTCTAAAATCGCCTAGTGTTCCGATCAACATCCACTTCAACTTTGGTAATAAAGTATTTGGTATCTCCTAACCAAAAGAATTTTACAAAACGCTCATAATAATATACTTTCACGTACTTGCCTTGAAATTCCACTAAATCTTTCCTCACTTCATCCTCATTTTCCTGAACCGAAAATTCGAACAATTGGGCCTCGGAGACACCTTGACTTATCTCACCTTCCCATGTTTTGAAAATAACACCTTTATGGCTGAACTTAACCAACTCTCCAGCGCGCACGCCTTCGCTGTAATGCACAAAATAGGCGAGTAAAAAAACGCCAATCACCAACAATAAAATCCCAATAAGTATTTTCATCAAAAATTTCATAATTTCGATATTTAGATTGTGAGATTCAATAGGTTTTTGCTATTCTGAATTATTGGCACGTTTTAAAATGGTTTCTGGAAGTGATTTTTTTGCCTTTGCTCCAAGCGTTTTAAGTTGTTCAACACGTCTGATAAGATTTCCATCACCTTCAAAAAGCTTTTTCATGGCCGAATTATAATCTGTTTTAGTAGCATCTATTTTTTTTCCAACACCTATTAAATCTTGCATAAACCCTTCAAATTTATCATATAATGCACCAGCTTGTCGTGCAATTTCAATTGCATTTTGCTGATGTTTTTCGTTGTTCCACATAGTGTCTACGGTACGCAAGGTTGCCAATAGGGTCGAAGGTGTAACAATGACAATGTTTTTTTCAAAAGCTTTATTGTAAAGACTATTATCTTCATTGATGGCAATTGCAAATGCAGGTTCGATAGGAATAAACATCA
>JBGTDZ010000389.1:0-2843 GCA_041748055.1 Aquaticitalea sp. | reverse complement strand
ACTTTGAAATTTGACCCTGTATTTGATTCGAGAAATTTATAGGCGGCTTCCTTCGAAGCGAACGTTTTGAGTAATTTGGCTTTGAATGTTTGTCCTTCTTCGTTTGAGAATTCAGCATCGATTCTATAGGATGCTTCGGTTTTAAATTCTTGAATCTCTCTTTCTCTTTCTACAATCAATCTCACAGAAACGGATTGTACCCGACCTGCAGATAGTCCCCCTTTTACTTTTCTCCATAAAACCGGAGACAATTCATATCCTACTATTCTATCCAATACCCTTCTTGCTTGTTGCGCATCGACTAAATTATAATCTATGGAACGTGGATTTTCAATAGCTTTTTGAATTGCGGACTTTGTAATCTCATGAAAAACGATTCGTTTTGTTTTTGCTTTATCCAGTTTTAAGGTTTCTGCCAAATGCCAAGCAATGGCCTCACCTTCCCGATCCTCATCACTCGCCAACCAAACCATTTCTGCTTTACTTGCCAAATCCTTCAATTTTTTGACAACATCTTTTTTGTCCTTCGAAATTTGGTATTTTGGTTTGAAATCACCTTCAACATCCACTCCCAATTCCTTGGAAGGCAAATCGGCAATGTGTCCAAAACTGGACTCAACCTTATATTCTTTCCCGAGAAATTTTTCTATGGTTTTGGCTTTTGCAGGTGACTCAACGATTACTAAATTCTTCGCCATATTCAATTTTTTATGGCTACAAATGTATATGAAAAAAAAGTATTGAACCTAATTTTAAATTTTTTGCTAAATTATGATTTACAATTTTATCCGATAAACGCACAAAAAAAGCCTGACGGATCAGGCTTGGAAATGATATATCTTTTGAATGTATTATAATTGGTAAGTGCTTAAAAGCGTCACTGAATTATTGGTATAACTATATTGATACAACATATTGCTTCCAATCATGAGTAAGGAATTTTGCAGAGGAATGACATCCGTAGCCTGGACATCCGGAAAAGTTTCAACCCATTGAACATCCAATGGATTTGTTTTGTCAAATACTTTCAATCCAGCCTCACCATCACAAACGAACAACAAATTCTGCATAATACCCAAACCAAATGGATTTTCCAAACCATGGGTTGCCATCAATGTTGGAGAATATTTATCGCTGATGTCTATAACTTCCAAAACACTCTCTTGCTGTCCGCAATTATTACCACCTCTTAGAGTTAAATAAGCATAATCTCCATCAACAACCACAGGGTCACAACCGGTCCAATGTATAAATTCAGAAATAAACTCTGGATTCACTGAACTTTCCAAGCTGTAAATATACATGCCGTCAGTACTTCCTAAATACAAATAGCCCTCCGCCTGAAACATGGTTTCAATATTATTGCCAGCATAAAAAGTATTTGCCAAACTAGGTTCGGATAAATTCGATATATTAAAAATCATCATTTCATGCGAACCAACGGTGTATAGATAATCATTCACAATTTGAAAACGTGCCAAAGATCCTCCAGTGCCTACTGTATTATGGCCACCTGAATCATTGCTTCCAAAATCTATAGTCTCGAATCCATAATCGCGATTGGCTTCTACTTGTCTTTCTTCTACAGTCCACCCCAGGATGATATCAGTTTCGGAATCATAATCACCAAAATCCACTGTATCAATATTTTCTGGATATCTAAGATCATAGACATTAAAAACATCTTCCAAATGTGTTACCGTTTGAATATTGTTAATATCAGAAATGTCAAAAACCACCAAATCAATTGCGCTGTCTGCGTACAGATAGTTATTTTTTATCGAAATGTCTTCATTCCCTGGAATTTGAATGAAAGCAACAGCTTGCGGCTCATCAGGATTGGTATTATTAATGACGTGAATTCCTTGAAGACTATCACTTATAAATATATAATGGTCATAAGCATAGATTTTTCCGGCCTCGACAATAGGTTTTGGTGATTGGATTTCTACCATATCCCTAAACTCTGTTTTACTTACCAATTGTGGGACTGCAACATTAATAGTCGTGAATGCTGTATCATCTGATTTACAGGACCAAACCAACACGACCGATAGAAGAATGATAATTTTTTTCATAATGGTTGGGTTTTTATAAATAGATGCGAAATAATGGAAAAGGTTGCGTCAAAACTCTTGGATTTTTCCTATTTGGTCCAATTCACTATCCTCCTCGAAGCCGACAACCTCCCTATAAATCACATAACAAGGAAAATACACAATTGAAATAGTAAATAATACCCCTATAAAACAAGCAATGAGACCCATAATGCCAAGTATAACGCACACGCATAGACTTCCGAATGTTAAAAGCCACTTCTTGTTTCCTAATAGAAAACTGGTTTTGAAAATCTCTTCAACCGACTTTTCAGAATTAAAAGCAAATATTACTGAAAAATACATTAAAGGAACAATGGCATAAATATAAGGTATAAAACATAACATTTGTGCTACAAGGCTAATGGCCGAATGGACTAGAGCCAACATAAATATTTTACCGAAATATTCCTTTTTGAAAAAATAAAAATAATCATCACTTGTATCCCTCTCCATCTCCCGAACTTTAATTATCCTGTAGAAACCTCCCAAAACAGCAATTTGAATAGAGGTTGAAATAAGTGACAAAGGGAAATTATAGAATGCATTAATACCATAAAACGAAGATAGATTTTCAAGATCGAAATCTTCAAACCAAATCCCTGATGGAGTGATAAAACCAAACAATTCTATGAGGAACTGAGAAAGCAAAGCAACAGGAATGGTAAGCATTGCAATAATTAGGATTGTCAATAGGCCTTGTGCCCAAAACTTCTTGAACAATTCTATGCATTCGCTTAAAACGTA
>JBGTDZ010000388.1:0-3659 GCA_041748055.1 Aquaticitalea sp. | reverse complement strand
ATCAATTGCTTTTTTGGATTGTTCTATTGTTACTTCCTTAGTATTGAATTGCACTAAAATCTCTTGATTAGGAATAGAGATTTGATTTTGGCAAATACCCAAAAAGGCAAGGACAATTACTAAAGTACTTAAGTACCATTTTATTTTCATGCGCCAAATATAGGTTTTTTTTAGTTATAAGTTATAAGTACTAAAAGTGCCTAAAGTTTCAAAATAGACTTTCAACTTTAGGCACTTATAACTTTAAATACTTATAACTTTATTTTACAACAAATCATTCACAGTTCTAACAGCATCGGCACTTTCGTTCATATTGGCTTTTTCGGAATCATTCAATTCTATTTCAACAATTTTTTCAATACCATTACGTCCCAAAATTACTGGAACACCGAGACATATATCTTTCATCCCATATTCACCATCAAGCATTACTGAACAAGGAAATAGCTTCTTTTGGTCACAAGCAATGGCCTGGACCAATGCACTGACAGCCGCTCCTGGCGCGTACCATGCAGAAGTTCCCAATAATTTTGTTAAGGTTGCGCCTCCCACTTTGGTATCTTCCATGACTTGGTTCAATCTGTCCTTTGATAAAAATTCAGAGGCAAGGATACTGTTTCTGGTTGCCAACCGAGTCAATGGAATCATGCCGGTATCACTATGGCCGCCGATGACCATTCCATCCACGTCGCTAATTGGCGCTTTCATAGCTTCAGCCAATCTGTATTTGAAACGTGCAGAATCCAAAGCACCACCCATTCCAATGATTCTACTTTTAGGGATTTTGGTGGATTTATGGACTAAATACGTCATTGTATCCATAGGATTGCTCACTACGATGATGATGGTATTTGGAGAGTTTTCAATTAAACTTGAAGCAACAGTTTTTACAATTCCAGCGTTGATATCGATCAATTCTTCACGGGTCATTCCCGGTTTACGTGGTATGCCAGAAGTAATAACACAAATATCACTATCCGCGGTTTTTGAATAATCGTTTGTAACCCCAGTGATTTTGGTGTCAAAGCCGTTTAAAGAAGCGGTTTGCATCAAATCCATGGCCTTGCCTTCAGCAAAACCTTCCTTGATGTCCAATAAAATAACTTCACTTGCAAAATCTTTGATGGCAATGTATTCTGCGCAGCTTGCACCTACGGCTCCTGCTCCAACTACTGTAACTTTCATAAAAAATGGTTTAAATTAAATGTTCAACAAATTTAACATTTTTAAACCATATTATGTTTAAGTTCCTCTTAAAACTAGAAGGAAAAATTCAATCCTACGGAAGCACTATCAAATTCTGCCAACGTGTAATCGGCATTAACACTGAAGAATCCCAATTGCAGATTGGCACCGACAGTTCCTCTTATTCCCGAAACATCTTGTTCAACAGAAAAAGGGTCAATAATTTCTTCTGAAAACAAGAACCCATCTGTCACTCTATAAGTTCCCAATAAATCGGTAGTTGATTTGCCATCTATATATCCCAATCCAGCGTAAAAATTGATGATTTTCAATTTTGTGCCTACCAGTAACTCAAATAACATGGTGTTGACTTTGGTATCGATACGCTGTTTCTCCCCTTGCACATATTCACCATCCGTAAAATCATATTGGCCGTCCAAATGTGTATAGGCAATCAAACCTGAAATAGCCACTGGAAAAATATTATCAGTTGGCAACCATGAAGTGAACTCTTGCTGGATACCCAACCCGTAAAATCCAACTTTCACATCTTCAGCATCTACTTTTGGAAAAAATCGTCCTTTTAATTGAGTCCCATTAAAGGGCGAAAAACTTGCTTGTAAAAAACCGGTAGGAATCATATTGATATTCTCTGAACCAATTCCTGTTGGTAAAGCCAAAGGCACTTCCTGATTTCCAAAAAGAGGGTCATCATAGGTGAGAAACACAGTTATGTCAGGATTATTTTGTCCCAAAGCGGTCGCCACCGATTTTGATGGGCTGTTATCTGCAAAGCGAACATTTTCATAATCGGCAACGTTCATTTGAAAAGATTTTTTTTCGTCTTTTATGAACGAAGCATTCCCAACTATGGAAATTTCAAAACCATATTTTTTAGGCGCTTTGGCATTATTAAACCAGCCATTATTGATGCTATAGGCCAATCCTTCGGAAGCAGGTGCGATGTAATCGGTACTGAATCTTTTGGCATCGGCAATACCGGCAGTTAAAAGATCATTGATATTTTCCTGGGCAATAACACTTGTGAATGTAAAGATCATAAGATTCAATAGGAAATACTTTTTCATTGGGTTTCAATTTAACTTTGTGATTGTGGCTTTACCATAAACGAATATTAGCTGCTATCATTGCATGTTATGCAAAATTCATACATCGGTGTTTGAATTTTTGGTTGTATAAAATAAAAAAGGAGCCCAAAATGAGCCCCTTTTTAAAATTGAGTTTAATTTTTATGCATCAATATTGGCATACACAGCATTTTTCTCGATGAATTCTCTACGTGGTGGAACTTCGTCTCCCATTAACATTGAGAAAATACGGTCGGCTTCCCCACCATTATCGATTTGAACCAAACGCATGGTCCTGAATTCAGGATTCATTGTCGTGTCCCACAATTGTTCTGCGTTCATCTCTCCAAGACCTTTGTATCGTTGGATGGTGACACTACCTCCAAAGCTTTCTGTAATCGCATCGCGCTCTTTGTCACTCCAAGCATATTCTTTTTTCTGACCTTTCTTAACTAAATATAATGGTGGCGTTGCGATATAAATATGGCCATTTTCAATCAATTCTTTCATGTATCTAAAGAAGAAGGTCAAAATTAAGGTAGAAATATGGCTTCCGTCAATATCAGCATCACACATAATCACAACTTTGTGGTAACGTAATTTTGAAAGATTCAATGCTTTACTGTCTTCTTCAGTTCCTATAGTAACACCAAGTGCGGTAAAGATGTTTTTAATTTCCTCGTTCTCAAAAACTTTGTGAACCATTGCTTTTTCTACGTTCAGGATTTTACCTCGTAAAGGTAAAATGGCCTGAAATGACCTATCACGACCTGCTTTAGCAGTTCCACCTGCAGAATCTCCTTCTACAAGATATATCTCACACTTCGCTGGATCCTGCTCAGAACAATCCGTCAATTTTCCTGGCAGACCACCAATACTCATAACGTTTTTTCGCTGAACCATTTCACGGGCCTTTTGCGCAGCATGACGTGCTTGGGCGGCCAAAATTACTTTTTGCACAATGATTTTTGCATCTTCTGGATGTTCTTCCAAGTAATCGGTCAGCATTTCGGAAACTGCTTGACTCACGGATGCAGACACTTCCCTATTACCTAATTTTGTTTTTGTCTGCCCTTCAAATTGAGGCTCTTGGACTTTTACCGAAATAATGGCTGTCAATCCTTCACGGAAATCATCACCTGCTATTTCGAATTTTAAATTTTTCACCAATCCCGATTCGTCGGCATATTTCTTAAGTGTCATGGTCAATCCACGTCGGAATCCTGCTAAATGTGTTCCTCCTTCGTGGGTGTTGATATTATTAACATACGAATGCAAATTTTCAGCATAAGATGTGTTGTAAATCATCGCAACTTCAACTGGAACACCATTTTTTTCGCCTTCAAATGCAATCACATCCTTCATCAAAGGTTCTCTGTTTCCATC
>JBGTDZ010000387.1:0-2282 GCA_041748055.1 Aquaticitalea sp. | reverse complement strand
GAAGATGAAAATCATTTATTTGAATTTATCAAAAATATTGAGAATTTTAAAATTGAAGGAGTTTTTGCTTACAAGATACAACTTGATATTAGTTTTTTAAAAGGTGTAACTGATGAGTTGGATATTGATAAATTTAAATCAGCAAATTTTTACGATAATTTTAAAGACGCTGAATTTATTTTAGATGAAAAAGGGACGCTTATGACATTTCGCCAAGTTGAAAAAATGTCCAAATCAAAATACAACGTCGTCAATCCAGATGCGATTTGCGAACAGTACGGAGCCGACAGCCTAAGACTCTACGAAATGTTCCTCGGACCATTGGAGCAATACAAACCTTGGAATACCGCAGGCATCACAGGTGTACATGGCTTCCTTAAAAAACTTTGGAAACTATATCACCAAGGAGAGAACGAAAGTTTCTATGTGGACTCTTCCCCTTTGGGGAAGTCGGATGGGGCTTTTAAAACTTTGCACAAAACCATCAAAAAAGTAGAAGAAGACATCGAGAATTTCTCATTCAACACCTCGGTTTCGACATTTATGATCGCCTGCAATGAATTGACCGCTCAAAAATGTACGAGCACAGAAATTTTAGAACCTTTGTTGATTCTGCTGTCGCCCTATGCACCACATATAGCTGAAGAACTTTGGAGCAAATTGGGACATACAACATCAATTTCTATAGCACCATTCCCAAAATATGATGAGAAGTATTTGGTTGAAAGCACCAAAAATTATCCAATTTCGTTTAACGGTAAAATGAAATTCACGATGGAATTGCCATTGGATTTAAGCACTGCAGAAATTGAAAAAGCCGTTATGGCAAACTCAAAAACCCAAGAACAATTACAAGGGCGCTTACCTGAAAAAGTGATTATTGTTCCTGGCAAAATTGTAAATATTGTAGGCTAGGGTTATTGTGAGCTCAGCGTGGCAATTTGTTAATTAAGTTGTTAGAATTATGAAAAATCTAATTTTGATATGTTGTCTGTTTGCATGCTTGGCATGTAAAACCGAAGAAAAACAAACAGTTGAATTATCTTGTGGCCAATGTCAATTTGGATTGACGTCGCAAGATGGATGTGATTTGGCGGTTCGCATGGATGGCAAGTCCTATTTTGTGGATGGCGCGGACATCGATGATTTTGGAGATGCCCATGATGAGAAGACAGGCTTTTGTGAGGCAGTTAGAAAAGCAGAGGTAACTGGCAAATTAATTGGCAGCCGATTTAAAGTTACTTCAGTAAATACGCTTGACTAATAAAGTAAAAGGTTGCTTCAATTCATAGCAAAATCACAGAAATATGACAAAATTTCCTAATCGCAAATTGGCTTACTTTTTGTTATCTTTATGAAAATAATTTAATTTAAAATAACTATGAATGGATTAATGGGTTATTATATACTGATTGGGGCCATCGCTTTGGTGAGTTGGTTGGTCAGTAATCAATTAAAACGGAAGTTTGCAAAATATTCACAAGTGCAACTTCGTAATGGCATGAGTGGAAAGGAAATCGCCGAAAAAATGCTGTCGGATAATGGCATACGTGATGTTGAGGTCATTTCGGTGGCTGGTAAATTGACAGATCATTACAATCCAAAAAATAAAACAGTCAACCTCAGCGAACCTGTTTATCACCAACGCAATGCAGCAGCGGCAGCAGTCGCAGCTCACGAATGTGGTCACGCAGTGCAACATGCCCAAGCGTATCAGGCATTGCAGATGCGTTCGGCATTGGTACCTCTTGTGAGTGTCACATCAAATATGTCGCAATGGTTGGTCATTGGAGGTCTTGTATTAGGAGCGGCTGCTGGAGCTGGTTTTGGCTTTTACATAGCAATATTGGGCTTGGTTTTTATGGGCTTGGCTACCTTATTCAGTTTTATCACGCTACCAGTAGAATATGATGCGAGCAACCGAGCTTTGGCCTGGTTAAAAGCTAAAAATATGGTGACACCAGAAGAATATAAAGGTTCGGAAGACGCTTTGAAATGGGCAGCAAGAACCTATCTGGTAGCAGCTATAGGCGCACTGGCAGGTCTATTATATTGGGCGCTTCAAGTATTTGGATCAAGAAGGTAATTACTGTATACTATAATACAAACCGAATTCCGATATATCGTTATTCGGTTTGTTTTTTTTACTATTTTTAGCATCTAACTTAAACTTACCTAATATGGAAAATCCTACAGAAAATTCTTTTGATCATTTTGAAAACAGAATTTTATTAAATGCTGTTTCTGATGTAGAACGTGTTGCATTTTATAAGAAAACCTAT
>JBGTDZ010000386.1:0-5714 GCA_041748055.1 Aquaticitalea sp. | reverse complement strand
TTTACAGGGATTGATGGTATTAATATCTTTAAAGCACCAGTATTGGCGATGTTGTTTGTTGGTGGGATGATTCCAGTAGTGTTTTCTGCTTTGGCAATGAACTCTGTTGGAAAAGCTGCAATGGACATGGTATATGAAGTGCGTCGTCAGTTCAAGGAAATTCCTGGAATTATGGAAGGAACGGCCAAACCAGAATATGGCAAATGTGTTGAAATCTCTACAAAAGCAGCCTTGCGCGAAATGATGTTGCCAGGAATTCTGACCATCGGTTTCCCGATTGCTATTGTCTTGCTTGGCAAATTGATATATAGTGAAAACAATCAACTGATTGCGGAAATGTTGGGTGGCTATATGGCTGGTGTAACAGTAAGTGGCGTACTTTGGGCTGTGTTCCAAAATAATGCCGGTGGTGCTTGGGACAATGCTAAAAAATCTTTTGAAGCCGGCGTAATGATCAATGGTGAAATGACTTATAAAGGTTCTGATGCCCATAAAGCCGCTGTTACAGGTGATACTGTTGGAGATCCATTTAAGGATACTTCGGGACCTTCAATGAACATATTGATTAAATTGACCTGTTTGATTGGTTTGGTAATCGCTCCAATATTGGGTGGACATTCAGTTGAAACATCAGTGACCACTTCACAAGAAATCCGTAAAGAGATTAAAGTGGAAATGGAATCTGTAGAAGCTGACAATGCAAAAGCAATTGTCACTAAATCCTATACAGAAGATGGCGTTACCGTAAATGAGGAAATTGTTTTTGAAGGGACTTTGGTAGAAGTGAAAAATGCAATTGCAGATTTAAAAAAAGCAGAAAATAACTAAACCAGTTATTTAATATTATAAATTAAAACCACATCCTTTGATGTGGTTTTTTAATGGATTTCGTATTTTAGTCAACATGAGATGGTTTAAAAAAGATCCTTTGAAAATAATAGTATTCCAAAGTTATGGAACGGGTTCCCATTTGTATATCAGAGGTCGTGCATTGGAGGACGAATCCATTGATCTTGAAGGAAAGCATCCTATAAAACTTCTTATCGAAGCTTACAAACGTTTTGATACCGACGAAATAAAGCATGCCGATTTACTTCTAAAACTTCCAAATAATCATGTAATAGAAACCAAAACAGATGACGAAGGCTACTTTTTAATCGATGAAAAAGTTGAAAATCTGATATCTATGATTAATCAGGTAGGTTGGTTAAAGGTGGAACTTTCCTATAAAGATTTTACCAATTCCCAGATTATTCAATTAGAAAATCGATTTCCTGGCGAAATGTTGATTCCCGATAATTGCAGTTTTGGAGTGGCAAGCGATATCGATGATACCATTTTGCACACAGGGTTGGTCTCCTTCTTTAAATGGCGCGTGATTTACAATACCTTTTTCAAAACGGCCAAAAGTAGAATTCCCCTTGAAGGCGCAGCAGAATTCTACCACCTTTTGCACCGTGGCAAATCAGGAACAGAAACCAACCCAATTTTCTATGTAAGCCATAGCCCTTGGAATATGTATCGCTATCTCGAGTACTTTTTGAAAATTAACGATTTTCCTAAAGGCCCTATTTTGCTTCGGGATTTTGGTAATTTCTTGAAACGAAAAAAAATTGCAGAAAAGCCCCAAAAACAGAAGGAGATTCTAAATATATTAAAAACCTATCACAACCTCAAACTGATTCTTATCGGAGACAGTGGCGAACATGACGCAGATATCTATCTTGAAATTGCCGAAGCATATCCCGATCAAATCCTTGCAATTTATTTAAGAAGCGTCAAGCACAAAAAGAAAATGATCCGAATAAAAGGCTTGTATGAAAACTATAAAACCACCCCAGCCTTATTAGTGGAAAGTAGCAAACAAGCCATAGAACATGCACGTGAGAATGGATTTATTGCCTGATGAGCAATATAACTTTCAGTCCCGAAACCTCTGGGTTTAAAATCTGAAAGGTCTGAACATTACTAATGTTTTAAATTCTTAAAATACTCATATGTGGCATATTGCGATCGGATTTCTTTCTTATCAGTCTTCACATATTCGTTTTTTTGCTTCGCGTCGATAATTCTCGCTTTTACATTATCTGATAATTGAATATCAATCACATCTCTTATGGTCTTATAATGATCTGCATCCAAAACCGGTGTCACTACTTCAATCCGATGGCTCAAGTTTCGTGTCATCCAATCGGCGGAACCGATATACATTTTTTCCTCGCCTGCATTTCCAAAAATATAAACACGTCCATGCTCCAAAAAGCGGTCTAGAATGCTCGTTATATAGATATTTTCGCTCTGACCTTTAATTCCCGGGACCAAACTGCACATACCGCGAATCAACAACCGTATTTGAACACCTTTTTGGCTTGCTTCATACAAGAGCTTAATCATATTTTTGTCCTCAAGGCTATTCATTTTTAAAATAATCGAAGCCTCTTTTCCTGATTGCGCCAACAGAATCTCGTTTTCTACCAAACTCACAAATTGATAACGCATTGTAAATGGGGAGACCAACAACTTTTTAGCCTTGGGAACAATAAAAATACCTTCAAGCACCAAAAATATTTTATTGAGCTCTTGTGTGATTTTTTTGTCATTTGTCATCAACCCAAAATCTGTGTATAGTGTTGCTGTTTTTTCGTTGAAATTTCCTGTGCCAATATAGCAGTAGCGTTTGGTTTCTTCTTCAACTTCACGTTCTATGTACAGTATTTTTGAGTGTACCTTGATGCCGGGATAACTGTACAGGACTTCAGCGCCATTTTCCTTAAAAATTTCTCCCCATTTCAAATTGTTGTACTCATCAAATCTGGCCTTTACTTCAATAAAAATCACCACTTTTTTGCCTTTTTTTGCTGCGTTGGCAATTGCAGTGTTCAAACGCGACTCATCTGCTAAGCGATACATCGTCATTTTTATGACCTTCACAGTTGGATCAACGGCAGCTTCTTCCAACAACTTTATCATCGGTTCAAAGGACTGATAGGGATAGTGCATCAATTGGTCCTTGGTGTCTATCGCCACAAACATACTATCAAATTGTGTTAGGACAGGATGTTCCAAAGGTGGCATTTCTTCAAAATATAAATCCTTATTAGTTGGGTTTGGAAACTTGAAAAAATCCTTGAAATTATGATAAGTGCCTCCCAAAACAATATCGGCATGCGTGATATCCAAAGCTTTTTTCAATACATTCTGAAATTCCTGCGGCATGCGTTGGTCTATCAAAATCCTTGTAGCCTGCCCTGTTTCTCGATTTGGAAGCGATTCTTTGATTTTTTCCATCAAGTTGCCTGAAAACTCATCTTCTATATACAATTCGGCATCGCGAGAAATTTTTATGGCATAATATGAAAGTTCCAAATCTGATTGGATTCGGTACAAATTATACTTAATGATATCATCTATAAAGGTGATATAATGGGTATCATTTTTGGATGGAAACACAAAAAAACGTGGTTCATCTTTTGGTATTTGAACAACTTGAAATTTGTCTTTTGAAATACAAGTCGTAATATAGGAAGTTTCATTTTCCACAAAGACAGAATCTTTGGTCGAAAAATAAGATGCATCCAGATCCATCTTGCTTTTTAATTCTTTTTCAAAATAGTCCTCCGCGATTTGTTTCTGTGATTTGG
Organism: Aquaticitalea sp.; assembly: GCA_041748055.1. Classification (GTDB taxonomy): domain Bacteria; phylum Bacteroidota; class Bacteroidia; order Flavobacteriales; family Flavobacteriaceae; genus JBPOFM01. Next base: position 2,073 of record JBGTDZ010000386.1, on the reverse strand, counting down.
AAAAATCCTTGTATTTGATCAAATGAATGCCTTCTTTTTCTAAATCCGGAATGATTTCATTTTGAAAAATAGCGCCAAATTCTTCTTGAAGCTGGTCTACCTGGATTTTCAATTCCCTTAAAACAGCATTCGGTTTGGTGATCAATTTTTTACGCAGTGGTTTGTCCAATTCCTTTATTTGACGGATATCGGAAACGCGTACGCGAAAAAATTCATCCAAATTGGAAGAAAATATGGCCATGAACTTGATGCGTTCGTATAAAGGATTGCGCTTGTCAGCTACTTCCTGAAGCACTCGATGGTTAAATCGAAGCCAAGAGAGGTCGCGATGGTAGAATTTATTGTTGTAGAGGGATGCCATAACTAAATTTGTGGCAAATTACATTTTTATTTTCAAAAAAATGTTAGGGAAATGATAAGAGCAAAAAAGATTTGGAAGTGCATTACAAAAATTAATTGAAACTATAGTTTCTTATATTTTTTGTAAAAACAATCAGAGAGATAAATAAGTTTGGACTTTGATTAAAATTAAACAATGAAAAAAATAATATTAATTATTTCTGCACTGATATCATTTCAAACCTATTCGCAAGTCCAGATTTCCGAAATTTTCGCTTACCCTTATGACAATAAGAGAAATAGTTTCTCGCCAAATGTAGTTGGGAAAGAAAGTATTGACGTGAACGGCAGCACGGATCAGACATTAATTGTTGTAAAATTAAATCGGGTTCCAAATGTTGACTACAAAGCCATCGAAAGAAAACTAAAAGTTACCGCTTTATATGAAGGAAAAGACAAGGTCGATATTTATGACACACAAGAACTCATTATAACCCATCTAAGCGAAACTTTTTATGCACCGCTTTTACTTCAAACAGGCACAACAGATATTACCATAAAAGCGGAACTATTTGAAGAGGGCAAATTGGTTTTTACCAAAAAGCAATTTTTGGTCACATGGTCTGGAGATTAAATTAAAAACAAAAATCATTATAAATGGAAAATCAACTACAATTAAAATGGTATCAAAAACCAGTCACAGTCGTTCTCTTTTTAATATTATTCTTTCCTGTTGGAATTTATTTAATGTGGAAACATGAATTATGGAATAAAACAAGTCGTGTTTTGGTTAGTGTGTTTTTTGGGTTTTTGGTGATTGCTAATATTGATAATAAAGAGAAAAATACTAATACCACATTATCTGTACAGAAGAATGACTTATGTGATGATATGGATAGCTATAGACAAGGATTGCGCGAAGGTAGACTCCAAGCAGGTATTTTAACGGATTGTATTACCTATTATCCATATGAAGGATGGGCAAAAGATAAAGACTGTTATTGTAAAGGTTTTGACAAGGGTAAGAACGAATAATTAAAGAGAATTTATGAAAATTAACTATGCAAATTTCACATGGGTTCTAATTTTTAGTCCATTCTTAATTAGCTGTAACTCTAACGATATTATGCCCTCTGAATATATTGGGAAAAGAATTAGTTCCCCAATATTATGCAATGAATATATAGAATTTTTGAATGATTCAATTGTTCAATTTTCACAATCGACATGTGAATCTAAAGGTTACTTTGGCGGAGGTAATTTAACTGGAAACAAAATATTTACTGGTAAATACCAATTGAAATCTAAATTAGAAGTAATTATTGAATTGGATTCTGAAATAATGATTTCATGTAATAATGGTTCCCAAACTAAATACTACAAAGAATTAATATTGACTATTCCTGAAAAAATCAATTTTAAAATGAATAACTGGGAAGCAAATTTTGTTTTGGAAGGGATTTCAAGTTATGTATTGCCTCCTGGAAATAAATGGAGAGAATGGCAAGATATCCGATTTCTTTATAGATATAATAATAGTTGCATAACACCCAATTATTAATCTTGAAATGACAATTTTTGAAATACAAAAAAGTAAACGATGATAAAAAATAAAATGCAAGTATATCAGGTGATTTCTCCATCTAACAGCACATTTTTAATTTATAGGTATTTTGATAAAAAGAATAATAATTTTGCCTACCAAACTTATAAATTAGTTAAGAGTAAAGGTGT
>JBGTDZ010000385.1:0-9645 GCA_041748055.1 Aquaticitalea sp. | reverse complement strand
ACACATCCAAGCATTAAGACATTACTAGACTTTATCATTCTAGAAAAATTAGAAATTTTCATTGAAACCGATTTTTTTGAATTGATTCAAAAGGAAGATAATGACATAATCAAGTACAATTCCTTCAATACTTTTAAAACCCTTGATTCCACCTTTGATTTACTCATAAGTATAGGTGGCGACGGAACTATTTTGAGGGCAATTACCTACGTTCGTGATTTAGGAATCCCCATTGTAGGGATCAATACCGGGCGGTTGGGGTTTTTGGCAACCATTCAAACTAACCAAATTGAGAGCGCGATGAGGAGTATACTTGAGAAACAATATAAAATCTCAGAACGTACCTTATTAAGCATTCAAACAAATCCTGAGAATAAAGACATACTTCATACCAATTTTGCATTGAATGAAATTGCGGTCAGTAGAAAAAATACGACTTCCATGATCACAGTGGCAACGCATCTCAATGAGGAATATTTGACATCCTATTGGGCTGATGGCCTTATAGTGTCAACGCCTACTGGCTCTACTGGTTATTCCTTGAGTTGTGCGGGCCCGGTAATTTCGCCCGATGCAAATAATTTTGTACTCACTCCTATTGCACCACATAACTTGAGTGCAAGACCTTTGGTGATTCCTGATGATACTGAAATACATTTAAAAGTAGATGGAAGAGAAGATGATTATTTAATTTCCTTGGATTCTCGGATTGCAACTTTACCAAAATCAACAATTATCACTATCAAGAAAGCACCATTCAAAATTAAAATGGTTGAACTCTTGACTGAAAGTTTTATCGATACACTTCGTAAAAAATTGCTTTGGGGAGAAGACAAACGCAATTAAACAATAAATCCTCACAAAAACTGTTTATCTGTAATACTATTCCGCTCAAATTATTATAGGCTCATCATATTTATTATATTTGCAAACTTTTAAAAATTTATGAGGTATTTAATCTTGATTTTATTTAGTGTGTTTTTATCTCAAAAAGCTCAATCCCAAATTTACGAGGTTGGATTTTTTTTGGGAAGTAGTAATTTTATTGGTGATGTTGGTGCTACCAATTATATAGCTCCAAAAAGCCCTGCATTTGGCGGTGTATTAAAATGGAATCGAAGCCCAAGGCATTCTTTTAGATTTACAGCAATCTTTTCACAACTGAGAGGGATTGATTCGAAATCCAGCGACCCGCGACGTATTGAAAGAGGTTATGAATTTGATAACAACATCGTGGAACTTTCGGCTGGGATGGAATTCACTTTTTTTGATTTCAATCTGCACAGTGATACTTACAGGGCAACTCCCTATTTATATACTGGTGTAAGTGCTGCCAATCATGATAATTTTTTCTTTAATGGTAGTGGCGTCCTTACTTCTGAAAATACTAGCAGTTGGGCATACGGCATACCTATGGTTTTGGGCTTCAAAACCACTACCGCCAATGATATCATATTGGGCATAGAAGTTGGCGCACGTTATACTTTCAGTGATGAAATTGACGGTAGCGTGCCAGATTCGGAATTTAGGCAATCGTTGAGTTTTGGTAATACCAATAGCAATGATTGGTATGTGTTTACGGGTATAACCCTTACCTTCACATTTGGACAAAGACCTTGTTATTGTGATTATTGATGGGAGACATTAAAAACATAGATAAAGACAAACTTCCAAAACACCTAGCCATCATTATGGATGGCAATGGTCGATGGGCAAAGCAGCAAGGCTTACTGAGAGTTGTCGGTCATGAAAATGGTACTAAATCTGTGAGGGAAGTAGTTGAGGCCAGTGCAGAAATCGGTGTTAAAAACCTTACGCTTTACGCATTTTCTACTGAGAACTGGAATCGCCCAAAACTTGAAGTCCAGACATTAATGAAACTTTTGGTAAAATCCCTGAAAAAAGAAATCAAAACACTTCAGGACAACGATATTAAGCTTTTGGCAATTGGCAACCTTCAGGATTTGCCAAAATCAGCACACAATGAACTTTTGGAAGTCATCGAAAAGACCAAAGAAAACAATGCAATGATGTTGACATTGGCATTGAGTTATGGCTCTCGGGAGGAGTTAATAACTGTAGTGAAAGAACTATGCAATAAAGTTAAAAATAATATAATTTCCGTTGATTCTATTGACGAATCCATTATTAATAAGCATCTTTACACGCAAAATTTACCAGACGTGGATTTGCTAATTAGAACCAGTGGCGAGCAACGTATCAGCAATTTTTTATTATGGCAAATAGCCTATGCCGAATTATATTTCACGCCTGTTTTATGGCCTGATTTTAAAAAGGCCGATTTATACGATGCATTGATAGCATATCAGAATAGAGAACGACGATTTGGAAAAACAAGTGAACAACTTAGCTAACAAACTACTTTTGAAAACATTTATTAAAACCTTTTTCATTGCCATACTATGTATAGTTTCCAATACAGTTTCCGCACAGGACATTAAATTCAATAATCAGCAAAAATATACTTTGGGTGAAATTTCTGTGACTGGAAATACTAACTTTAGTGAACAAACTGTCATTTCGTATTCAGGTCTGAGAAAAGGAGAGGAAATTTCCATCCCAGGTGAAGAAATAAGTAATGCTCTTAAAAAACTTTGGAATTCAAAATTGTTCAGCGCCATTGATATCTATCTCGACAGGATCGAAGGAAATGTGGCCTACTTAGAAATCAATTTAATTGACCTCCCCGAGTTAAACGAAGTAACGATAGATGGCATCAAAAAATCAAAAAAAGAGGCCATCATAAAGGACAATAAACTCACCAAAGGCGCAAAAGTTACTGAAAATCTCATTACAACGACAAGAAATTATCTCATCAACAAATATAAAAAGGATGGGTTTTATAACACTGATGTTACCATTAATACCGTAGAAGTAACCGACTCAATCGAAAAGAGCCGTGTAAACATGACTGTAGATATTGACAAAGGTGAAAAAATAAAAGTGAAAAATATCACCGTTAATGGCAATGAACAGATAAGCGATAAAAAGCTTAGAAAAGCCATGAAGAACACCAAACAAAAAAATCCAATCCGGTTCTTGAAACGATCTAAATATGTTAAAGATGATTACAAAACCGATTTGGTTTCCCTGATTGACAAATACAAAGAAAATGGTTATAGGGATGCAAGGGTTATTTCTGACTCCATCATAAAAAATAATGATAAGACCATTTCCTTGGTAATCAATTTGGAGGAAGGTGAGAAATATACGTTTGGTAAAATCACATTTGTAGGCAATAGCGTTTATACCGACAGGCAGCTACATAGTTTATTGCGTATAGAAGAAGGAGATACTTATAATGGTGTGGAACTTAGAAAAAGAATTGCTGATGATACAAAACCAGATGCCAATGATATCACTAATCAATATCAAAATTTTGGGTATCTTTTTTCTACCATCAATCCAGTAGAAGTGAGTGCTGATGGCAATGTTATTGATATGGAAATCCGGATTTCTGAAGGCAAACCAGCGTATTTTAATAACGTGACGGTGGTTGGCAACGAAAAAACCAATGATCATGTGATTTACAGAGAGTTGCGTACACGTCCTGGACAACTTTACAGCAAAGCTAATGTGGTACGAACCGTAAGGGAATTAGGCCAGTTGGGCTTTTTTGATGCACAAAAAATTTCGCCAAATTTCAAAAATCCAAATCCAAACGATGGCACCCTTGACATGGAATATTCAGTTGTCGAATCTGGTGCTAGTCAAATAGAGCTCCAAGGTGGATACGGGGGGGGTGGCTTTATCGGTACGTTAGGTCTTTCTTTCAACAACTTTGCCATCAAGGATTTATTCAATGGAGAGGCATACAAACCCGTACCTTCTGGTGATGGTCAAAGTTTGGCCCTAAGATTGCAGGCCAGTCGTTTTTTCCAGACTTATAGTTTCTCTTTTTCTGAACCTTGGTTGGGAGGCAAACGTCCCGTGCAATTCTCAACCTCTTTATCCCACACCAAACAATTTTTGTACAATCCGCAAACGAGGGATGCCGACAAAGACAAACGTTTCAATATCACCGGTATTACGGTAGGTTTGGCTCGTCGTTTATCTGTTCCCGATGATTATTTTACACTTTCCCAAGCGGTCAGTTTTCAACATTATAATCTAAAAAATTACAACACAGGTTTATTTACATTTGGTGATGGTTATTCCAACAATCTTGCCTATTCTGTAGGATTGAGTAGAAATAATACATATAACGACCCAATATATCCAGAGGGCGGTTCCAATTTTTCTGTTACTGCAAAATTATCCTTACCGTATTCAATGTTTAACAACGTGGACTACGAAGCCTTAAAAGATGAACGTGATGCACTAGACCCTACAGATCCAGACGATTTTGCGAGAATTGCAGAAATCGACCAAGAACGTTACAAATGGCTGGAATTTTATAAAATCAAATCCAAATTTGAGTGGTATCAAAGCATTGTAAAAAAATTAGTGCTTAGATCTAGCTTGGAGTTTGGATACTTAGGTGCATACAACCAAGATAGAGGGGTAATTCCTTTTGAACGTTTCTTTGTGGGGGGTGATGGTCTCGGAAATTATTCACTTGATGGCAGGGAGGCCATTGCATTGCGAGGTTATCCCAATCAATCGCTTTCTTCACCAGATGGAGGCACAATATACAACAAATTTTCGATGGAACTTCGTTATCCTATTACTCTTGAAGGTCAGGCAAAAATCTTTACGTTAGGCTTTATTGAAGCTGCAGCATCGTTTGATGATTTTAGAGATTACAACCCATTTGACCTCTATCGTTCAGCTGGAGTTGGTTTAAGAATATTTATGCCTGCTTTTGGACTGTTGGGTATCGATTTTGGATATGGTTTCGACCCTCTTCCTGGACAAACTGTTAAAAACGGCTGGGAAACCCACTTTATCATTGGACAACAATTTTAAGTTTGGCACGATATTTTCTAATGTTGGTTTGATGATTTAATAGTAGTGTTAAAATTTTTTGGAATATATTTCGTTAATTTGAAAAAATATTGACTCCAAATGACTCGTCACATTTCAGAAGATTGTCATTTTAGGAATTTATAACAAGTACCATAAATCATAAAATTGCAGACAGATGAAACATTCAGGCCGAAAATTTAAAAAAATAGTGGAATGTCAATTAATGATCTACCATTTGTTCTTTAAAAAAAACACATTCAGCTTGATGACATATAAAGTTCTTTTTTTAATGATAACGCTGGGTTTATTCAGCCAAATCTCGAACGCCCAACGTGGCGTGCGTATTGGTTATATAGATACTGAATACATTTTGCAAAATGTACCTGAGTATCAAGAAGCCACGGCGCAACTCGAAGGCAAGGTACAACAATGGAAAGTAGAAGTGGAACAACGTTTGAACGCTACAGATACCAAGAAAAAACAATTGAACAGTGAGAGTGTTCTCCTTACCAAAGAATTATATGAAGAGCGCTTGGAAGACATCACAATTGAGGAAGCAGAAATTTTGAATTACCAGCAAAAGAGATTTGGTCCGAATGGAGATTTGATGATTCAGAAACAACAGTTGATTCAGCCTATACAAGATCAGATTTTTGCAGCGGTTCAAGAAATTGCAGGCAACAAGCAATATGATTTTATCTTTGATAAATCTGCGGATGTGGTGATGCTTTATTCTGCAGACCGATTTGACATCAGCGAGTTGGTATTGAGAAGTATTACACGTTCTTCAAAACGAACACAAGTCCAAACAAAAGCCGAGCGCAGAGCAGCCGAAAATGAAGAAATTGTTCCTGTGATCAATGAAGAGTTGGATGAGCGAGAACAGGCTTTAGAAGAAAGAAAATCAGCTCGGGAGAAAGCAATCCAAGAACGTCAGGAAGAGCAACTAAAAACCCGGGACTCGTTGAAAGCATCAGCCGATGCAAGAAGGCAGAAAATATTGGATGATCGTGCCAGAGCAAAAGCAGTACGTGATAGCACCAATAGCCGACCAGCCGACAGTACTGCAGTCAGGAAAACCGATGCAAAGACGTCGGTACCACCGAGTGGTGAGGTAAGTAAAACCCCTGAACAAACTGCAGCAGAAAAAAAACAACAAGAAGCTACCGACCGCGAAAAACGCAGACTGGAATTGGAAGAACGTAAACGCAAAATAATAGAAGATCGCAAAAAAGCGAAAGAAGAACGCGAAGCACAGAATACAAAGAAAGATTCTGTACCGGATAATAACTAAAACAATTAATAATAACAAGTAATTCAAATATTTTAAAAATGAAACAATTTAAGACCCTTTTATTTGCAGCAATCCTATTTATTGGAGCAACTAGCTTTACGATGGCGCAGAGTAGTATTGCTCATATCAATACAAGTGAATTGATTGAAGCTATGCCACAAATGAAAACTGCCAAAACGGATTTGGATAAACTTTCCAAAACCTATGAGGCTCAAATTCAAGAGATGGCAACAGAGTATCAAAACAAAATCAAGCTATACCAAGCTGAAGTAGATACCAAAACAGAAGAGGAAAATCGTAAAAGAGCTGAAGAGGTTCAGACTATCGAACAAAGCATCCGTCAGTTTCAAACGACTGCACAGGAAGATCTTCAAAAAAAGGAAGCGGAGTTAATGAAGCCGCTTTTTGAAAAAGCTAAAGTTGCCATCCAAAAAGTTGCCAAGGCCCAAGGTTTCCAATATGTACTGGATTCTACGCAGGGAAGTGGCGTTTTATTGGCCGATGGTAAAGATCTTTTAGCCGACGTGAAGAAAGAATTGGGATTCTAATTTTTTTTTTATTGAAATACTGTCAGCGAATGCTGAATGTTGCATAATATTTTAAATTAAAAGCCGCTTTTACCAAGTGGCTTTTTTATTTTTGTACCTATGAGCTCAAAACCTATTGGCATCTTTGATTCCGGGATCGGTGGTACTTCCATTTTTCAGGAAATACATGCACTATTGCCCTTTGAAAATTCCATTTATTTAGCGGATAGCCATAACGCACCTTATGGCAATAAAACTGAATCTCAAATCATTAAACTTAGCATCAAGAATACCGAATTGCTCATTAAAAAAAATTGCAAAATCATAGTGGTTGCCTGCAATACTGCAACTACCAACGCCATTAAAGTATTACGTCAAAAGTTCGATATCCCTTTTATTGGCATAGAGCCCGCAATAAAACCAGCGGCTTTAAAAACACAAACAAAAGCAATCGGAATTTTGGCTACAAAGGGGACGTTATCAAGTGATTTGTTTCATCAAACAACCGATTTGTATAGTAATGGCATCAACGTTGTGGAACAAGTAGGCGATGGTATTGTACAATTGATTGAAGAAGGCAAAACCCAAAGTGATGACATGAGGGTTTTACTGAAACACTATTTAGACCCCATGATCAAGGCAAATATCGATTATCTGGTATTAGGCTGTACGCATTATCCATATTTGATGCCTCTACTCTTAGATCTATTGCCAAAGCATGTAAAAATAATTGATTCGGGAGAAGCTGTCGCAAGACAGACCTATGCGATTTTATATCAACATGAAATGTTAAACACAACCAAATCAATTTCGAAGAACCGATTTTTTACCAATGGAAATGTTGATATTTTAGAGGCTATTTTAGATCAACGATTCAAGGTTGAGTATTTGAAATTTTGATCGATAATTTTAAAGTATATTACTTTTCATCCTTAAACCAACCTGCATATTTGATATAATTATTCGCAATTCTGTCAATTTCACCAGAAATCAATTCCTTGCTGATATCTTTGACCTTTTTAGCAGGAACCCCGGCATAAATACTTCCGGCTTCTACTGTTGTGTTCTGCGTAACCACTGCTCCTGCAGCAATGATGCTATGGCTCTCTATCACACAATCATCCATCACAATACTGCCCATTCCAATCAAAACATTGTCATGGATGGTGCAACCATGAACAATGGAATTATGTCCAATGGATACATTGTTCCCGATGTTGGTTGGTGATTTTTGATAGGTGGCATGTATAATGGCGCCATCTTGCACGTTCACTCTGTTACCCATTTTGATGTAATGCACATCACCTCTGATGACCGCATTGAACCACACACTACATTCATTCCCCAATATGACATCGCCTACTATGGTTGCATTGTCTGCCACATAACAATCGTCTGGTATGTGTGGGTACTTTCCGTTAACGGTTTTTATGATTGGCATCTCTGTAATTTAAATTAGAAGAAATCGAGGAGATTATTGTTTATTCAAAGTACCCTACAACTGGGATTTTCTGGGTACTGAAACTTTGATTCCTAACCTGTCGTTTATTATCACCCTTCCACCTTGTCTTTAACGAATTTCACAATTTCTTTAACATTACCCAATAGGATTCATGGACTCCTGAAAAATTAGTTTCATGTAATGCATCTTCAAAATATTTCAACGTTTTGCTCACCAATTTCTTTTTGTTGGTACTGAGATAAATTTCAGTTTAATTTACAAAATTAATTGACTGCGGGGCAGAAACATTCATATTTCTCACGTTTACAATTAAAGTTATAACCCAATGTGAGCTGGTGAAATCCACCATTGTTGAATACCACTGAATTTGCTTGGTAGGAATAGGTATATGCAAAAACAAAATTATTATAATCCACACCAACAAATGGTGTAATGTATTGTAACTTTTGACTGCTCACTTCAGAGTCTTGCAAAAATTCGGCGCCATCGAGGCTTCTTCTATAGGACAATCCCCCCCAGATTTTTCCAAACTCCATATTCTTATAAACTTTGCCATTGATATCGATAGAAGATTCTTTAGTGCCATCTTTATATAAGAACATAATTGATGGTTCGTAGCTCCAATCGCTCCCCAATTTATTAAATGTATTTCCTAAAGAAAACAAAAACGTTCTCAGATTGTCAAACCTAAAAACCCCATTGGCATTGGAGTTGATTCCATCATTATTCAATACATTTTTTACTGTTGCATGAGCATAGAAATTAATAAGATGATAAGAGAATCCAAAATCGATATTAAAATTGGTAGAACTTTGTTCTATACCAGCAATAATTGGGTCAAAACCATCAGCCAAAAATGTCGTCTCATCCAATTTGTACTGAATCACACCTGCACTCAAACCAAAAGAAAGCATATTTAAATCAATTTCATTACGCGAAAACATTAAATGATGGGCGTATGTCAAAGAAGCTCCAGTTTGTGAATGATACCCGTTCTTGTCATTATAAACTATGGCACCAATTGCCGATTGGGAATCTCCAATTCTGCCATTGACACTTAAGGTCTGCAAAGCAGGTGCATCATCTTGGCCAAACCATTGTTTTCTGGCCGTCAATCTAATTTTGGCACAATTGGCAACACCGGCCATAGAAGGATGGATTAAATAGTAATTATCAGTTAAATAATCAGAATATATAGGTAAGCCTTCTTGAGCTAGTCCAATTTGGGTAATCAATCCTGTAAATGCTATTAAACAATACTTTTTTAACTTCATATCTTATTATCTTTTCAATGTAAAATGTGACCTGAACTGTTTCTGCATCCCTGTCGATGGCTCGTTATACTCCACCGAGAACCAGTAGTCATTGCTGGGCATCAGTTCCCCATTGTAGGTCCCGTTCCATCCCTGTCCCGACGGGCTGATCTGCTTGAG
>JBGTDZ010000384.1:0-12455 GCA_041748055.1 Aquaticitalea sp. | reverse complement strand
GCTGAGTTTTATCCTGAAACTGCAGAAATTGAATACCGCTTGGCAGGTATATACTACACATTATTAGAATCGGAAAAAGGCTTTTACCACTTGAAAAACGGTTTGCTCCTTAATCCTGAATACGATTTCATTATAGAGGAGCTATTTCCTCTGATTGCTAATCAGCGCGGCTTTAAACAGATTATCTTACACTCCAAAAAGCGATCTATTTAAGGAGAGAATATCTTATCATCCTTATTTCTATTGAATAAATAGCACCGGCTTAGAAGTCTTGTTATCACAATCAAATCACAAAATAAATTCCTTCAAATACTTTCGCACAAATTTATATACCTTAGCATCCTTATTTTAAAAAATTACAATGCAAAGACGCTTAATAGACTATGCCCTAATTTCACTGAAAGGAATGGCAATGGGGGCTGCCGATGCCGTTCCTGGAGTTTCTGGGGGAACCATCGCTTTTATTTCCGGTATTTACGAAGAATTGATTTCCACAATCAGCGGTGTAAATCTGTCTTTATTTAAAACCTTAAAAAATGACGGTTTTGGAGCTTTTTGGAAACAACTCAATGGTAATTTTCTAGTAGCGTTATTAACAGGGATTTTTATCAGTTTTATCGCATTCATGGGTTTGGCGAAATTTCTCATTGAACATCATCCCATACTTATTTGGTCCTTCTTTTTTGGATTGATTGTAGCAAGCGTCTATTTCGTAGGCAAGCAAATCACCAAATGGAATATTTCGACAATACTGGTTTTTATCCTTGGAACTGCTGCAGCCTATTATATTTCCCAATTGCCTTCTATGGCCAATAACGACAATTCGTTATTTTTGTTTTTTGCGGGGGCATTGGCGATTTGTGCCATGATATTGCCTGGCATTTCCGGAGCTTTTATTTTGGTCATTCTCGGCGCTTACAAGACCTTAAGTGATGCACTGCACGAGTTTGACATCAAGAAGATTGCTATTTTTGCCTTTGGAGCTTTAGTTGGTATCCTTAGTTTTAGCCATGTCCTCAAATGGCTGTTCAAAAAGTATCATGACATCACTTTGGCTTTGCTGACCGGTTTTATTTTTGGTTCGCTCAGCAAAATCTGGCCATGGAAACTAACGGATACCGTGTTGGTCAAGGAAACTGGCCAAACAATGCAATTTTCTGATATAACACAGGGCGGTACATTATCTGTTTATCAAAAGATGATCAATGACTTCGATTCGTTGATTGTTATAACCGAAAAAAATACCTTACCTTTTCAATATTCATTTAGAAATGACAATATAGATTCACAAGTTTTATTTGCCATCATATTAATGATTGTTGGTTTTTTCACTATTTTCATTCTTGAAAGATTAGGCGACAAAAAACATTGACATGCAAAGCACTCGAACATTCATGGACCGACTATTTCTGGTCATCAAAGGACTTGGAATGGGTGCTGCCAACAAAGTTCCTGGTGTTTCTGGTGGCGTTGTCGCTTTTGTGGCAGGATTTTATGAAGAGTTCATTCATTCATTACAAAAAGTAAATAAAACAGCTTTTAAGTTGCTAATTAATGGCCGGTTCAAATCCTTCTACAATTATATCAATGGTCGCTTTTTGAGCTTGCTTTTTTTAGGTATGGTCGTCAGTTATTTTAGCGTTTCCAAAGTTTTGGATTATTTTCTGATACATAACGAACTCTACGTATGGAGCTTGTTTTTTGGAATGATTGTCGGATCTATCTATTATATCAATAAGGAGTTCAGAATTTGGAATTATAAGACCATCCTATCTATTCTCATTGGTATTTCCATAGGCGTGGGCATCAGTTTTTTGGATCCTGCTAGGGAAAATGACAATCTTTGGTTTGTGTTTTTCTGTGGGATGATAAGTGTTTCAGGAATGACCTTGCCAGGATTTTCAGGATCGTTCATTCTCATTTTATTGGGCAATTATGTATTGCTTCTCGTGGATTCTGTCAATGCGCTCTCGGATACTTTTTATGAATTAATCGGTGGTAATTTTGGTTTTATACACAATTCAGCCCGCATTAGATTGCTTCAGGTTTTGGTCGTTTTTACCTTGGGTTCCGTAACAGGATTGGTGACATTTTCGCACATACTTACCTACATTCTAAAACATCACAAAGATGTGACGATTGCTGCAATCATAGGTTTTATCGTTGGCAGTCTAGGCGTGGTTTGGCCTTGGAAAAAAACCATATATCAATTGTCCCAACAAGGTGATTTTTTATATGACTCCACAGGATCTAAAATCGTTTCCAATTACGAACGCTTTATTCCACAGATGAATAACGAAACATACTTGGCAATTATGTATATTGCAATAGGAATTCTAATCGTTTTGGGGTTGGAATGGTATGGACAAAAAACCAGGAAAGTAAATGCCTAATTTCGGATTGATAGGGAGAAATATTTCATATTCATTTTCAAAAAACCACTTCACTGAAAAATTTGAAAAAGAAGAAATCAGCTATACCTATGAAAATTTTGATTTGGAGCACATCTCAGAATTTTCTTCCCTGATAAAAACACATCCAGAATTGCTAGGGCTGAATGTTACCATTCCGTATAAGGAAAGTATTATCCCTTATTTGGATGAATTAAATGACGTAGCCAGAGAGATTGGAGCAGTCAACACCATAAAAATTGAACCTTCAGGAAAATTAAAGGGCTACAATACCGATTGTTACGGTTTTGAAAAATCAATTCAACCATTGCTAAAACCACACCATAAAAGTGCATTGATCCTGGGTACAGGTGGTGCGTCCAAAGGTGTGGCTTATGGTTTAAAAAATCTCAACATTCCATTTGATTTTGTTTCTAGACAAATCAATGAAAAAGCACAATTCACATATGACGACCTTAGTGAAAACATAATAAAATCCTATAAAATCATTATCAATTGCACTCCCGTGGGCACTTATCCAAATGTGAATGAATGTCCTAACATTCCTTACGACGCACTATCGAATGAACATTTGCTTTATGACCTCATTTACAATCCAATACAGACAAAATTCCTAATTTGTGGCGAAATAAAGGGAGCCGCTATTACCAACGGACTTACTATGTTGGAACTTCAGGCCCAAAAATCTTGGGACATATGGAGCATGGCTTAAAACCTATCCAAAAGGTTTTTACTTTGTAATTTAAGGAGTTGTTAGTATCTTTAACCTTTTAAGAAATTTTTGAACCTAAACATTGTAACAATGTCAGAGTATGATAACCTGCTGAATGCAGATGGAAAACAAGATGTAGACTTCTCGGATGAAACCACCAAGATTGTGGATTCCGATACCATAGATGATGAAACATCGTCCAATATTGAAAATGAATCGGTTGAAGAAATCCCTGCCCTTGATGATGATGATGAAACCAAAACGGAAACCAAGGCTGAAGACAGCGAATCATTAACCAGCGAGGAAGAAATATCCAATTCTGTAGTCAAAGACAACGACACAGAAACAGGACAGCAACTATCAGATAAGGCTTCTGAGGACGCTTTGGAAATTCTAGAAGAGCAACCGATTGAAGAAACCTCACCCAAAAAAGCTAAAGTTCAACTGGACGAAATCGAGGAGGCCCGCTCCGAATCTTCTCAAGATGCGGTGGAAGTTCCACATGAGCAGACGGTTGAAGAAACTTCTTCAAAAAAAACCAATGATCACGTAGATGATATAGAGGAGGACAATTCCGAAGTTTCCCAAAATGCTGAGGAAGTTACAGATGAGCAAACGGTTGAAAAAACCTCTCCAAAAAAACCCAAAAATCACGTAGATGAAATTGAGGCAGCCAATGCGGAAGACGCAGAAGATGCTGACAATATTGACAGACACGCTCTTGAGGACAAAAACTACCATGCCATGTCAATGGAACAATTGACGGATGAATTTGAAATCCTTCTGAAGAACAAAAAGGTACAAACTATCAAATCTCATATCGATGAGATCAAATCAGAATTCAACGCAAAATTTTCTGAAATCCTGGAAGAAAAAAAGGAAGATTTTTTAGCAGATGGTGGTAGCGAAATCGATTTTTATTTTTCAAGTCCAGTTAAAAAACGGTTCAATTCACTATACAACGATTACAGAAAAAGCTTAAACGCTTATTATAAATCCTTGGAATCCAATCTCAAGGCAAATCTTGAGAACAGACTGCAAATCATTGAAGAAATCAAAGGGCTGATCAACGTTGAGGAAAATATCAATAGCACATATAAACATTTCAAGGAATTGCAAGAACAATGGCGCAATGCCGGGCCAATTCCGAGGGACAAATACAACAATGCTTGGAATACTTATCATCATCATGTAGAGATTTTCTATGACTTTTTACATCTCAATCGCGATTTACGCGATATGGATTTCAAGCACAACTTAGATCAAAAGCTTAAAATCATCGAACTTGCCGAGGAATTGGCGCAAGATGATAATACCAATAGGGCTTTCAGGGAACTGCAAGTGCTTCACAAGTTGTGGAAAGAAGATTTGGGTCCTGTTGACAGGGAACATCGTGAAGAAATCTGGGAACGTTTCAACAATGCTACAAAAACCATTCACGACAAAAGACAATCGTACTTTGCAAATATTGACCAAATACATGAAGCTAATCTCATAAAAAAGGAAGAGATTATATCTAAAATTGAGGACATTGTCAAGGATGAGGCCAACATACACCAAGCATGGCAGAAAAAAATAAAGGCTATTGAAGGCTTGCGTAAAGAATTTTTCGATGCAGGCAAAGTTCCACAAAAAGTGAACGAAGCCACTTGGGCAAAATTCAAGGCCGCAGTAAGGGCTTTCAATAGAAAAAAGAATGGTTTTTATAAGAGTTTGAAGAAAGACCAATACGACAATCTACAGAAAAAGATGGATCTCATCAAAATTGCGGAGGATAATAAAGATAGTCAGGATTCTGAAACAGTAACACCTTTGATGAAAAAAATACAGGCTGATTGGAAAGCCATCGGCCACGTTCCAAGAAAAGACAGTGATAAAATCTGGAACCGTTTCAAAGCTGCTTGCAACCATTATTTTGATCAGGTACATGCGGAGCGTAAAGCTGAAAACCAAGAACAGTTTGATATTTTTGATAAAAAAGCAAAGCTTCTGGATTCACTTAAAGAGTTAAAATTATCGGGAAAACCGAAAGCTGATATCGAAACCATCAAAGGAAAAATCGAAGCATGGAAAAGCCTTGGCCAAGTACCACAGAACAAACGATTCATAGAAGGCAAATTCAATAAGGCCTTAGACACGTTGTTCAGTAGTTTAAAAATGGACAAAACGGAATTGGAAATGATAAAGTTTGAAAACAAGCTTGAAAATTTGGCACAACCAGATGATAACAGACTTCTCGACAACGAACACAACTTCATCCGCAAGAAAATAGACGAAGCAAGAAGCGAAATCAACCAACTGGAAAACAATTTACAGTTCTTCTCCAACATCGATGAAACTAACCCCTTGGTAAAAAGCGTGTTGAATAATATCGCAAACCATAAAGAAAATCTTGCTGTATGGGAGGAAAAATTGAAAAAGGTTAAGGAGTTGTATTAAATAAATATCTAAAAGTTTTTAATGGAGAAGTCGAATGAATCTTGCTGGTTTAATTGGCTTCTCTTTTTATTCTATAAACCAAATTATCCTTAAAAATCAAATCCTATCCGCCTTTTGGTGGATAGGATTTTGACCCCTAACTAAACTAAATTTTTAATCTTAACTATTACCGCTTAAAATAAAATTAAGATTACCTACTTATGATTATGAAACTAAAGCTAGTTTCAATATATGTTATATACGGTTCGTGTTACAAGTTTGGATTACGAGCATAAAAAAAAATCAAACTTTTTTTGCTTCCTAAAAGTAAAGTAACTGAAAACCAAGAGATTTTCTAGTTACTTTACTTTTGGAAATGCTTCGCTTGCTCCCAAAAAACGTCCATTTCTGCCAAGGTCATATCCGATAATTTTTTATTGATTTCCAGAGATTTAGCCTCTAGATATTGAAAACGTTTCGTGAATTTTTTATTGGTACGTTCCAGTGCATTTTCTGGATTTATTTTTAAAAATCGAGCATAATTGATCAATGAAAAAAGCACATCGCCAAACTCGTTTTCCATTTTATCTTGGTTTCCTGCGTCAGCCTCGGCTTTAAATTCCTGCAGCTCCTCCTCCACTTTTTCCCAAACTTGGTTGGGTTCTTCCCAATCAAAACCTACACCGGCCACTTTATCTTGTATGCGATTGGCCTTTACCATCGCTGGCAGACTTGCAGGGACTCCTTGAAGTACGCTGGTCTTTCCTTTCTCCTTAAGTTTTATCTGTTCCCAATTGCGTTTGACGTCTTCTTCATTTTCCACTATGACATCTCCATAAATGTGCGGATGGCGTTCAATCAATTTATCGCAAATGGTATTGCAAACGTCCGCTATATCAAAACTGTTGGTTTCACTGCCAATTCGCGCATAAAAAACAATATGCATCATCAAATCCCCAAGTTCCTTTTTGACCTCCTCCAAATCATTGTCCAGGATGGCATCGCCAAGTTCGTAAACTTCTTCAATGGTCAAATGTCGCAATGTTTCGATAGTCTGTTTTTTATCCCACGGACATTGCTCACGAAGCTCATCCATGATTATGAGCAATCGTTCAAAGGCTTTTAACTGTTGGGTTTTGTCGGTCATAATCTTTGATGTCTATGAATCAAAAATACAACTAATCGAAGAGTTCAGAAAGATATCCAAGGATGTTTCTGTAAACAATGTTATAAAAAAAGGGATTTATTCTTCTTCTGAAGTTGATGAGTCTTTGTCCACAGTTAAAGTCTCTTTTGAATCTTCTTTTGATTCATCCAAAGCCCCCAACAAATCATGTTGTTGCAATAAGTTGTACCATTGCACGATTTTCTTAATGTCGCTGGCATATACGCGGTCTTCATCGTAGTCCGGAAGCACTTCAAAGAAATATTCTTCCAAGACACTTTTATCATCTTTATGATTGATGGATGTTGGCTTTCCGTCTTCTTTGGTCCTGATTTTTTTAAAGACTTCACGCAATGGCAATTCCTCTGTCAATGTGTAAACCGCAATTTCACTCAATACGCTCACATTGCTGTGCGAGTTGACCGTGATGCGTTTGCTGTCCAACAAAGATTCGGCAACAAATCCGCCTCTTGTTGGCGTGACAACTTTAAAAAGTCCGGGTTTTCCTGAAATGGAAAGGATTTTATCTAAACTCATAAATTTTTCTTTTTTTTGAAGTGAGCAAATATAAAATTTTGCTCTATTTGCAATCAATTTTTAACGTTTCTTTTTCATATCAGGAAACCGCATCTTGTAATCGACATCGATATTCCCTTTGGAAATATTTCCCAATCGCGACTTGATCAAACGCTTTTTTAAAGCTGAAAGTTTGTCTGTAAACAGAATGCCTTCAATATGGTCATATTCATGCTGAATGACGCGGGCAATCAAACCTTCAAATTGATCGGTATGTGTAACAAAATGTTCGTCTTGATAGTGAATCGTGATTTTTGGTTTTCTGAAAACGTCTTCGCGGACATCAGGTATACTTAAGCAGCCTTCATTAAATGCCCACTCATCACCGGATTCTTCCAATATTTTGGCATTGACAAATGTTCGCTTGAAGTTTTTAAGTACTTCCTGTTCTTGAGCAGTATAATCGTCATCTTCGGCAAAAGGAGTGGTATCCACCAAAAACAAACGGATTGAAAGTCCGATTTGAGGTGCGGCTAAACCCACGCCAAAGGCATTATACATGGTATCGTACATGTTGGCAACCAATTCTTCGAACTTAGGATAGTCCTTCGAAATATCTTCAGCCTTCTTTCTTAAAACAGTATCACCATATGCGACAATCGGTAAAATCATATACTAAAAAATTAACAAATGCAAAAATACGAATCTTATAAGGATTTTGGTTTGTTCAGATTAAAATGTTGTGAAACTAGCTTTTTGAAGACATGTAACTTTGAAGGATAATGGTTGCGCTGATTTCGTCAACTAAAGCTTTATTTTTGCGTTGTCCTTTTTTCAGACCACTGTCAATCATGGTTTGGAAAGCCATTTTTGAGGTAAACCTTTCATCAACCCGCACTATTGGAATCTCTGGAATTGCTTTGGACAATTTTTCTATAAAATGCAAAATGGCAGCCTCACTTTCGGAAACTTCATTGTTCATCTGCTTTGGTTCTCCAATCACAAACAATTCTACCTGCTCTTTTGAAATGTAATCTTTCAAAAAAGGCAACAGTTGTTTGGTGTCAACAGTTGTCAAACCAGAGGCAATTATCTGAAGTTCATCGGTAATTGCGATGCCTGTGCGCTTCGTGCCATAATCTATTGCTAACAATCTTGCCATAATTTACAAAGTTAGGACTAATATAAAATCTAGCATATTTTTGGAGCTGAAATTAAATAAATCAATTATAGACTTATCTTTGTAAAAAATTATCAGCTCAAATGAAACAACTCATACAAAACATAGAGAATGCTTGGAATGACCGCTCACTTTTGACCAATGAAGTCACTATTGAAAGCATACGAAGCGTTATCGATTTATTGGATGCGGGAACACTTAGGGTCGCAGAACCAACGGACAATGGGTGGCAAGTAAACGAATGGGTCAAGAAGGCTGTGGTATTGTATTTTCCTATTCAAAAAATGGAAACTTGGGAAGCTGGTATTTTTGAATATCACGACAAAATTCCTCTAAAGCGTGATTATGCCACTAAAGGAATCCGAGTCGTTCCTAATGCGGTCGCACGTCATGGCGCTTACATTTCCAAAGGTGTCATCTTGATGCCGAGCTATGTGAACATTGGAGCTTATGTGGATGAAGGTACAATGGTGGACACTTGGGCAACCGTTGGAAGCTGTGCACAAATTGGAAAAAATGTCCATTTATCCGGTGGCGTTGGGATTGGTGGGGTTTTGGAACCTTTACAAGCTGCTCCAGTAATTATAGAAGATAATGCTTTTATTGGAAGTCGCTGTATTGTGGTTGAAGGCGTCAGAGTGGAAAAAGAAGCGGTTCTTGGTGCCAATGTGGTATTAACGGCTTCCACAAAGATCATCGACGTCACTGGAAATGAACCAAAAGAGATGAAAGGAATTGTACCTTCACGTTCTGTTGTGATCCCAGGCAGTTACACCAAAAAATTCCCAGCGGGAGAATTTCAAGTACCTTGTGCATTGATTATAGGAACTAGAAAGGAAAGCACCAACAAAAAGACGTCGTTGAATGATGCGCTGCGAGAGTATAATGTGGCAGTCTAAAATAGTATTTTAAAAAATCCAACCACTTGAAGGTATTGATTATTCAACAAAAAATGATTGGGGATGTGTTGACCAGTACAGTTATCTGCGAATCCCTAAAAAAGGCAATGCCCAATTGTGAGGTTCATTACATGATACATCCCAACTCCTTGTCTGTTGTAGAAAATCATCCTTTTATTGATCACATACTCATTTTCGATCCTAAAGTCCATAAAGGGTTTGGAAAACTTAAACAGTTCGGGCACGGATTAAAAAAAGAAACATATGACGCCGTGATTGATGCCTATGGGAAATGGGAAAGCGTATTGCTTGCATATTTTAGTCATGCTCCGATCAGAATTGGTTTTAAAAAATGGTACACTTCTTTTTTCTTTACTAAAACTGTCATTCAAAAACAGCTTGTTAAAGGTTCGGCCATTATGCACAGATTACAATTGGTAGAAAAACTATTAAATAAAAAAGTTGAAACAATATATCCGAAAATATATTTAACAGATGATGAAATTAATGAAGCAAAAATATTATTGAAACCACATTTAACTCCATCGTTAAAAACCATAATGATTAGTGTTTTAGGAAGTGGATTAGATAAAAGTTTACCTCCTAAACAAATGGCCAGTACAATAAATATTATGGCCCGTGAAAAAGTTCAATTATTGTTTAACTACATGCCAAACCAACAAAAAGAAGCGAAAGAAATTTATGATTTATGCCATTTAGAAACTCAAAAGAAAATCATCTTTGATTTAAAAATTTTGGATTTGAGACACTTTTTAGGAGTGTTATCGCAGTGTGATGCATTGATTGGAAATGAAGGTGGCGCTGTGAATATGGCAAAAGCTTTAAACGTTAAAACCTTTTCTATATATAGCCCTTGGATTCATAAGCTTTCTTGGAACATGCTGGACGATACTGTAAATCATGTGGCAATTCATCTAAATGATTATCATCCCGAAATATACAATAGCAAACACCCAAAGAATTTTAAGTCTGAATCAAAAGAACTTTACCAGAAATTAGTTCCTGAATTATATGGTGCGGACTTAGAAAAATTTGTCAGCCGTATTGTTTCTTCGAATCATTGACCCGCAACTTCGACTTTTTTGATACCAAAGGGAGTCCAAACTATTTTTTTATCGTGTACTTCTTTTCTGATTGCTAAATTTGCTGCCAAAGATTCTGGTGTTTTATACCCGCGTGCATGATCTAAATGCAGTACAATGGCTTTATGCCTTACTTGTTTGCCTTTGACTCCAAAATTTTCAAGTCGCTCTCCGAATTCCCTATCGGGACCACCATATTTCATGCGTTCATCATACCCATTAATGTCAATCATATCTTGTTTAAAACCCGACGAATTACAATTATTAAATGACGGTTTTGTAGGGGTAATGGCATCCAAAATTGATGCAACAACTCGATTTGCAGAAAGCTTTAATGTTTGAGAAAATCCCAAATTATCTTTGTTCTTCAACCAATTCACATCAAAACAATCACCATTGATGATATCGTCTTTTGAAATCAATTGACTTAGTTTCAAGGAGAGTTTGCAATAACCACCAGAAAGAAACCTTCCCTTTTCAGCAAATTTTGCATGGACTTCAACAAAATCCTTTCTTGGAATACAGTCCCCATCGGTCATTAAAATATATTCGTTGGTAGCCTCAACAATTGCGATGTTCAGTATTTCTTGCCTTCTATAACCCAAATCCTCTTGCCAAAGATGCCTTACAGCTACAGGATAATTTGCCTTGTAACTATCTATCAATACTTTTGTCGAAGGTTTTGAGCCATCGTCTGCAATGATCAATTCAAAATCTTTATTCGTTTGAACACTGTACCCTATCAGAACTTTTTCTAACCATTCTTCAGCATTATAGGTACTAACAATTACAGATACTTTCATTATTGATAATTAATTCTTGGACAAAAATAAACCTTTTTAGAGCAAAAAGATTTTAACCTTTACTTTCTCACAATCCCAAAATCGCTCCACACCTTTTTTTCTTTTTTAACTTGGCTGCGGATATCTTTATTAAAACTTAAATCATTTGCATTCTTGTAAGGTCTTTCATGGTGCAAATGCACACATACCAAACTATAGCGCGCTTGTATAAACTTGATACCGATGTTCATCAGGCGTTCTCCAATTTCCCTGTCTTCACCACCATATTTCATGCGTTCGTCAAATCCATTCACCTTTAAAATATCCTTCTTCCATGCCGATGCATTCATACCATCAAATGTTGCTTTGGTTGGTGTAAACGCATTTAAAAACCACACCTTAACCCCTTGAGTTGTTAGCTTGTTATTTTTAAAAGTTCTTTTTTGACCTTTGATCACCAACCATTCTGAATTGAAACAATTTTGATTTTCAATATCCTTCTTGGTAATGTCATCTGAAATGTGATCAGATAATTTAAAATAGCCACCCGAAAGTGCATGGGCATTTTTCCGTAAATTGAGATGTGTTTCAACAAAATCTTGTCTCGCAATACAATCACCATCCGTAAATATGAGATAATCGGTTGTTGAAGCTAAAATCGCATTATTGAGAATTATCGTTTTTTGAAAACCTTGGTCTTCATGCCAAACGTGCTTTATATTTAGTTTTGAATGCCTTCTGAATTTATAAATCAAATCTTTGGTCTCTGAAGTAGACCCGTCGTCGGCAATCACAATTTCGAAGTTTGGTTCGGTTTGTAATTCATAGCTCCACAACACTTTTTCTAACCATTTTGGTTGGTTATAGGTGCTGATAATTACGGAGGTTTTACAGGTGTGCATATCTACAAAAATAGTATTTTTACCCCATAACTGTGAGCCAATGGTAAAACTTTCTGGTGTTATTATTACGTTCAACGAAGCGAAAAATATTGAAAAATGTTTACAGTCGCTAATTGGTGTTGTAGATGAAATTGTGGTGGTCGATTCGTTGTCAACCGATGAAACCGTTAGCATTTGCAAACGTTACAATGCAAAGGTGATTGAGCAGGTATTTTTGGGATATATTGAGCAGAAAAATTTCGCAATGCGACAGGCAACCCACGATTATATTGTGTCGTTGGATGGTGATGAAGCCTTATCGGAAACACTCCAAAAATCTATAATAGCATTAAAAAACGATTGGAAACTTAATGCATATTACTGTAAT
>JBGTDZ010000383.1:0-3881 GCA_041748055.1 Aquaticitalea sp. | reverse complement strand
TTGATGATTTTGACGAACTGATTCAAAGTATATCATACAGAGGAGGGATGGGGCTTTTTATCCCTGCTTCTAACCAGAATTTTAGAGTAGCGCCATTTTTTGAATTCAGTATGAATGTGCCAACCAACAAAGTTAATTCTGTTGAACTTGCCATTCAATTTGGAGGTTGGAGTCGCGAAAATAATTTTACATATATCAAACGGTCGGACACATTAAAAGGAACTTCCAGTATGTTTTTTAATGGACTCATAAGACTAAAAAGGGACATAATTTTCTTTGATACATCGTTTATTGGTCTCGGTGCTGGCGCAGGCATATCAATTATTTCTATTTCTACGGATGTCATTGAACCACAAACCGATGACGATCAAGTTCTAAAATATAAATCTATGACATCTTTTTTCTTGTCGCCCGAATTGGAGTATGTTCTTAATGTAACAGATAAAACTCAATTTTCATTAAGTTTTAGTGTACAATATGCTACTTATAAGTTGAAAGCAGCTTTAGAGAACGACATTGGAAAATGGTATTATATGCCAAAGATAACATATCGCTTTTAGGGTAATTATTTTATAAACTAGTTATGAAAATCGCATTGTTAAGATTTAAAGGAACAGCATTATTGCTCGCATTGTTAGTATTATTACATGGTTGTAAAACCTATTATGCAAATTCGGTTTCTTTAGATAAAGCTGTTGAAGATAGCAAATCGGCTAGCATTATTTATAGTAACGATGAAGAAAAACCATTAGAGTTTGATAAAATTGTAAAGATAGACAGCGTTTATTATGGCATAAAAAAGTATCGTGGAGAATTGGTTAAAATGCCAATCCAACTAGAAAACACTGAATCCATATACAAAGATCCTTCAGTATTTAATATCCTTTTAGGCGCAGTTCTTTTGGTGGGAATTTTTTGGGGATTAGATAGGTTAAACTTGGGATTTCCTTTTGAAGATGAATGATATTAATTTTTAACTAATTAACTAAAAATATGAAAACAATAAAAAACCAATTAAAAAAGATAATGTTAGTATTAACGCTGATAATGAGTACTCATAGTTATGCTCAAAAAGAGATCTTAAAAAACAGCATATTTGTTCGTGTCTACAATTTAGATGGGAAAAAGATGAACAAAGGTTATGTGGCTTTTGTTGGTGATTCAATACTTGGACTTAAACGAAATGGCAACTACGTAGAAATAAATGTTCGGGAAATAGGAACTATAAAAACTAAAAGGTCCGCGGGACACAACCTACTAATTAGTACAGTAGCTGGTGCTACAACAGGAGCAATCTTTGGAGCTGTTACAGCCGAGGAATCGAGAGATTTGTTTGGTAATTTATATGAATATGAATCAAAAACAATAACAAGTTATTTACTTATAGGGACTGCAGCTGGTGCCGCTGCTGGTGGAATTTCAATTGCTATTAAAAACTCGCATACCTATGTTATAAATGGGGATTTAGAAAGTTGGCGAGTTTTAAACAATAATTGAAAGACAATTTTTGAATAATGGAACACAATTTTTAAAGTTTAAACATTAAAATAATCACGTCATTAAAACAATTTTACAAAAGCCTAATTAAGTTTAATAATTATTCATTTTCGTAAAATTCAATTTCATTCGTGAAACCATTTAAAAATCAAATTAAAAGTCCGAATTCATCTTTGACACACAAAATGGGACTATCACTTTGACTTTGAATAATATATTTGAAATACAAAAATATCATTGTTTATAACAGTACTTCGTATAACTGGATAACAAAAAGCAAGGTATCGAATGATACAATTCCAATAAACATTATAACCATCAAGGAATTGAAATTAAAAAATAATAGGGTTATAAATGTACTAACTATGATTATAGCAGTAGTGCTTTTAGGTGGAATGTTAGTAGTTGGGGTCATTAATGAATTTGATAATGAATTTGATGATTGAAGAATTCTAAAAATTTAAATACATAACAATTTTAAAAATAACCATTATGAAAACACTTAAAAAACATTTCCGATCCATCTCCTTTATTATGGCAATTTCAATTTTGTTTCAAAGTTGTAAAGCTTACCATAATGATTCCGTAACCTTGGAACAAGCTTCCAAAGAATTCAAACAATCCAAAATTCAAACTCATACTAATGAAACATTAAATTTTAGAGGTATTAAAAAGGAGAACAATCAATATTATGGCGTAAAGAAGGTGAAAAATGAATTGGTAAATATACCATTAAACGAAGAGTTTATTAAATCTGTAAAATTGCAAAACGAAACTTTATCAACTGTTTTAACAATTGCATTGCCTGTTGTTATTATAGGTGCAGGACTTGCAATAATAGCCCCATCTTTGAGTGATTGGGATAGTTCTGGCTCAAGTTATTTAGGCTATTAGGTATTTGCATCATGTGAATAGTTTAACGTTTGAACTAAAAACCGCTTTATAACTGTAAGTGGGTTCTTGTTATAAAAAATATGATGCTCAGAACCTTTATTTTGGAGTAATTGGCAAAATGAGATATTAAAAAAACCTCATAATTTTCAAAATTGTAGAGAAGTGAGTGGTTAATAAAACTTTTGATTTATCAAATATGAAAATAATTAGTAGATCTATTGCTCGTCTTGCTTTTTGGCTGGCAATTATAATATTTTGCCATAGCTGTAAAGCAACATATCACGATTCCTTTCATTCAGTTTTACGGGATGCATCGGAAAAAGATAAGCGGATAAAAATTAAAACAAAGGACTCCCAGATTTTGGAATATAAGAATGTCGTTTTTATGGAAGACAATTTTTTGGGAGTTACAAAAGTGAAGGGGATTAAAGTCAGAACACCGATAGATACAGAAAATATCAGGTCAATAAGAACCGAAAGTAAAGTGATGTTGGGTGTTTTGAAAATTACTGGAGCAATCATATTCACAGGTATATTGTTGGTGTTTATCTACATTGACATAACTAATGAATTTGATGATGATGATGACGATGAATAATTGAGATGCATATTTACTGGGCAGAAATTTCCATAAACTAAAAAAACAACCAACTTTAAAGTCTAAAATTATGAAAACAATTAAAAAACAAATCAAAAACATTTCATTGGTATTGGTAGTCTTAATGCTTTTTCAGAGCTGTAAGGTTTATCATGGGGATTCGGTTACGTTAGAACAAGCCGTAAAGGAAGGGAAAGAAACTAAAATTGTAACATCGCACAATGAAACACTTAAATTTAGAAGTGTGGTATCGGAAGATGGAAACTTTTTTGGTGTAAAAAAAATAAAAGGAGAATCAATTAAAACTCCTATTGATGTCATTAAGGTAAAAAAAGTTAAAATTTTAGACAAAAGTTCTTCAACCATAGCAACAGTATTGATAAGTGCTATTGTTTTCGGAGGTGTGGTGTTTATAAGTACTTTTGATTTTCCACCATACGGTCCCACGCAATAGGGTGGTCAGTGTTGAGCACGCATTGGTGGCCAAGAAGCATAAATTATTCAAAGTCTGCAGAATATAATTATCCTTTTTATGTATTAATTTATAAAAACCCCGCAATTTTGAAATTGCGGGGTTCTAATTTTATAGACTTAAAAGAGAATTAATTCTCCTTTCTATCTTCTCTGGGTTTTCTGTCATCACGACGATCATCACGTCCGCGATTATCACGAGAGCCACGATTGTCACGAGAGCCACGATTGTCACGTCCTCCGCTTCTGCTATCATCTCTTGGCGGTCTTGCTACATACCCTTCCGGTTTGTCCAACAAAGCCTTACGTGATACTTTCTCTTTCCGTGTTTTTGGATCCACTCCAAAATACTTCACTTCAAAAACATCTCCCATATTCACCACATCGGTAACATTTTCGGTACGTTCCCAAGCCAATTCAC
>JBGTDZ010000382.1:0-4356 GCA_041748055.1 Aquaticitalea sp. | reverse complement strand
GTCGATAGCATCGGAAAAAAGCTCAAAGTAGTTGCAGGTATCGTAGAAGCTTTGGATTTGAAAAATGTCAAGACAACCCACGGCAGGGCAGAGGATGTCAAAGGAGAATTTGACTTTATAGTGAGTAGAGCTGTAACAGCGATGCCAATCTTTGCAGGTTGGGTGAAAAATAAAATTGCCAAAAAGCAAAATCATGACATTAAAAATGGCATTCTTTATTTGAAAGGTGGCGATTTAACAGAGGAACTTCAAGTATTCAAGACCGCCGCCATCTATAATTTAAGTGATTACTTTAAAGAAGAATTTTTCGAAACTAAAAAAGTCGTCCACCTTCCCATCAAATATAAGGGCTGAAAAAATCTATTTATTATTTTCTTCTGGTTTATTTTACTATCAATTTAGTTTTGAAAACAGATTTGTTATCGGTTATAACATTCATCAGATAGAGACCACTATCAAAATTTATTGGAATTGTGGTTCTATCCAAAATAGAAGTGTTCAAATTCAAAACCAGTTTTCCTGTCATATCAAAAATGGAAATCGTGACATTTTCCATGTTTTGATTGCTCATAATGGTAATCCTGTCATGAACAGGATTTTGGTTGAGTCGGAAGTATTGATTTGTAACATCTTGAATTCCTAGAGGTTCACCTAAAATTTCGGCCAAAGCAAAAGCCACATTTTCATCTGTTAAGGTAACATGAGGTTCATTAGTGTCAGGAACATATGTATTGATAAAGGGGGAGTCGTTGATATCCGGAATTGCATACCAATCTGGTTCAACGCTGATTCCCAAGCCGCTCAATGTAGGTATAAAATTAAAATACTGGGTATTTAAATTGGCCACAAATTCTGAAATCAATGGATTGGTAAGATCTGCAAATGAAAACATATCAAACTGACCTCCTGGAGCACTGTCCAGTCCATCGGATGTAGGGATCGATTGGGCATTTGCATTAAATGAAAATGCATCAAACCAACTTCCAAATAGAAAACCTTGACCCACAAAATCGGTCACTTCGATCGTTTGGCTTGCTGCTGGGGTAAAGTGGACAGTGATCAAGGCTCTAGTATTTATATTACCAAATGGAGGAAATGCCACCGGACCTGTATCAAAGGTGTGATTGATAAGTTCCATTCCGGGAGTACCGGTCATTTGGCCTGTACCACTTCCATTGGTTATTGCAACGTTTCTTAGGTTTTCTGGAAAGCCCATTGCGTCCAATTCGTTTTGAAAAGCAGTTCTAAAATTAGGGGCACCTTTTGGCGTGTGTATAGAATTGTCCTGCTCCAAACCACCGCTGTCCACATGTCCTAGATAATGATCTATTAACATTTGTTTTGAAGCTGCACTGTTCATCAATCCGTTTACTAAATTTTCTGCCTCTGTGATTGCTGGTTCACCGTTGACCATATAATTGAACAAATATTGTATGCCAATCG
Organism: Aquaticitalea sp.; assembly: GCA_041748055.1. GTDB lineage: Bacteria > Bacteroidota > Bacteroidia > Flavobacteriales > Flavobacteriaceae > JBPOFM01. Next base: position 2,913 of record JBGTDZ010000382.1, on the reverse strand, counting down.
GTACATTGGCACCTTGATGTGGCGCATCAAAGGAAATGAACAATCGCGTATCATGAACGAGACTATTCTGTTCCATATATCGCAGGGCATATCTCGAAATCAAGCCTCCCATACTAGGGCCTATTACCACGTTGGGTTCCGAACCAACCTTAAGGGAGTTAATTGTATTGATCAGTTCAACTAAGGTAAAGGCATTGCGCTGTATATAGTCAGCGCCTCCCAAGATTGGTGAAGTGCCATCAGTTGGGCTCATATAAAGTGCTTGATAATTTAAGACTACCAAATCGAAGCCTTCATCTCGTATCAAATCACCTAGATTCATCACTGGGTTGCCAAAATCCAAAAGCGCATACATAGAGGGAATATCCCTGGAATCATTTGGATCAAAACCATCGATAAAAAATATGGGCTTATCAAAAACGCCATCCACATTATCATAGTAAATTTTATACTCACCTGCACCTAAAAGAGCAATTGGCTCACCAATGCCTTGATAGGGTATGGTAGCCTCAATACCTAATATGGTGCTTTCACTTCCAGGAGTTTGAGCGAATAAAAATGGAGAAAAGAGTAAAAGGAACAAGTAGTTTTTTTTCATGGGAAAAATGGATTGTTTACCTTTTTTAAAGGTACAAAAGATTCAGTAATCACCTAATTGGAAAAAGGCAAAAAAAAATCCTCCACTAAATAGCTGGAGGATTTTGATTATTGTTATAAGATGCTATCCCAAAAATGGATATCGATAATCTGTCGGTGTCACAAATGTTTCCTTTATCAATCTTGGAGATACCCAACGCAATAAATTTTGTGCACTACCAGCTTTGTCGTTGGTTCCGGAAGCTCTTGCGCCACCAAATGGCTGTTGACCTACCACGGCCCCTGTTGGTTTGTCATTGATATAGAAATTCCCTGCAGAATTTTGTAGGGCTTTCGTTGCCTCTTCAACAGCATATCTATCGGTAGCCAAAATAGCGCCTGTCAAAGCATATTCGCTTGTTTCATCCACCAATTTCAAAGTTTTGCCATAGTCTTTATCATCATATACATAAATAGTCATGACAGGCCCAAACAATTCGGTGCACATGGTACTATATTTTGGACTCGTGGTAACAATCACAGTTGGTTCAATAAAATAGCCTTTGGATTTATCGTAATTTCCACCAACGATGATTTCGGCATCCTTGTCTTTTTTCGCTTGATCGATATATTTTGCCAATTTATCAAACGAACCTTCATGGATTACGGCGGTAATAAAATTGCCCATATCTTCTGGAGAGCCCATTTTAAAGGATTTTACGTCATCAATAATATATTTCTTAACATCTTTCCATAAACTTTTTGCCACATAAGCTCTCGAAGCTGCGCTACATTTCTGACCTTGGAATTCAAAAGCACCACGAACTATGGCTGTTGCGACTTGTTTGGCATCCGCGGATTTATGCGCTACAATAAAGTCCTTTCCACCAGTTTCGCCTACGATTCTTGGATATGTTTTATAATTTTCAATATTGTTTCCAATTTGTTTCCATAACTTTTTAAAGATGTCGGTGGAGCCTGTAAAGTGCAATCCGGAGAAATCAGGGCTTGCCAAAACAACATCGGTAATCATTTTTGCATCTCCAAAGACCACGTTGATGACGCCAGCAGGAACACCGGCTTCCTCAAAGACATCCATAATAACTTTTGCTGAATAAATTTGGCTATCACTGGGTTTCCAAACAACTACATTTCCCATTAAGGCCATACATGAAGGTAAGTTTCCAGCGATGGCAGTAAAATTAAATGGTGTCACAGCATAGGTAAAACCTTCCAACGGTCGATATTCTACACGATTCCAAGCATCGCTTGTGCTTTTTGGTTGATCGTGATAAATTTCAGTCATGAACTGAACGTTGAATCGCAAAAAATCTATCAACTCACAAGCGGCATCAATTTCAGCTTGATGGATGGTTTTGGATTGTGCGATCATTGTGGCTGCATTGATTCTCGCTCTGTAGGGCCCTGCAATCAATTCGGCAGCTTTCAAAAAGATTCCTGCACGCTGTTCCCATGGCAATTGAGACCAGTTTTTTCTGGCTTCCAAGGCTGTGGCAATGGCTTCTTCAACATGTTTTTTATCTGCCAAATGATAGGTGCCTACCACATGTTTGTGGTCATGGGGAGGCGACATGGCTTTGGTGTTTTTCGTTTTTACATTTTTACCGTTGATATACAAAGGCACCTCCACTTTACTTCTAAACATTTTGGCATAAGTGGTCTTTACAGCTTCACGTTCAGGTGACCCGGGTGCATATGTTTTTACTGGTTCGTTTAAAGCAATTGGTACGTTGAAAAATCCTTTTCCCATGGATATATTGGTTTTTAAAGTTAAAAAATTTGAAATGCAAAGTTACTATTTTTTGATGAGCTAATGTTTGTAAGCGCAATAAAACAGAGTAAAAGTAAGAGATATTTTTTGTAAGTTGCCAATACTTTGGTAGACGAAATCGTCCAAAATTTGCATATGAATTCTACAGGCATTATTATAACCTTGGCATATCCTGAGACCATTGTCCGAATTTCCAATGAGCGGTTGGCATCCTTTGTGTATTTGCTTGGAATAGGGAAAAAAAATTATGTGCGTGCCGGTCATGCTGCCTTGGTGCTGATTGAAAAACAAACGGGAAGCCTTAACTATTATGACTTTGGAAGATATGTAACACCAGAGCCAACTGGTAGGGTAAGAAGTAAATTGACGGACCATGAGTTGGACTTTCCGCTTCACGCAACACTTGTGAATAATCATGTTGTCAATTTACCCGAAATCCTTATATTTCTGGCAACCCATCCAAAGTTGACTCATGGCGAAGGAACGATGCTTGCCTCAGTTTGTGATGAAATTGATTATAATAATGCGAAAAATTATATTGAAAG
>JBGTDZ010000381.1:0-5447 GCA_041748055.1 Aquaticitalea sp. | reverse complement strand
ACCACCTAACAACCAAAAGGTCCAAACGGGAGAAGTTTGCAATTCAATCGGAGATGCATCACCAATAAGAACCAATCCCGACCAATATTGCGGATTGGCAGTCCGACCTTCCGCTGTGGAAATATAATCTAGTTTGGCCTGTTGCAAAGCCTTGTCTTTCGCCCAACCTTTTTTGATATAGGTGTAAAAACTTTCGATAATTTTTGCGCTTGACTGTTCGTCTATTTTCCAAAGGCTGGTCAAGATACTCTCACTGCCTGCATAGTTAAAGGCGTGCGCCAACGAAATCATACCTTCTCCAGCTTGATAGGTTGGTTTCCCAGTTTCACAAGCTGTTAATATAGCCAGATTTGATGATAAATTGGTGTTGTAAATTTCATACGTATATAGATAATTATCATCGGTATTTGTAGAATCCATCGATTTTGCAAATACCAATCGCGACAGTTCTGGTGATATGTTATTCGATTCGGCATGTGTGCCAATGTGAATGATTTTATGTTCTTTGGCACTCTTTTTAAAGATGCGCTCGGTTGATTTTTCGTTTAAAAAAGAGGTACCTTTAAACAATCGTGTTGAAAAATCGGCTAAATCCTTGTTAAAAGGCTGCGGCAAAAGTGTCAAATAGGTTTTGTCCATATTCAATGAATCTTGAATCGTCAATTGATAATCTTTTTTCATCTTGTCGTTGAATTCCGGGACAAATGCCACAAAATTGTCTTTATAACCAATGGTTTTACTTCCTTTATCTATTAAAAATAAACTATAATTATATGAAATTATATATTTGGAGAGCAAACTGTTTGTTGCCAATTCCTTATAATTTGAAGCAACTTTATTGGTCAAAATTTCAAAATTAAGATTAAACAAGTCTCTGTCTGGAATTATGACAACTCTATCGGTCTTGATATCTTGGTCAAAAGGCTTCCATAAACTGAGATACAATTCATTCAAAAGCCTGTAATTATTTTCAAACAATGAACTTTCATCCTGTAATCGGGTGATTTTTGAATTAATCCCTGTTGGATTCAACTTAAAAAGTTTTGTTTTGTTTTTTGATATTAAAATCACAAACAATTCACTTTTTGTATAAATATATCGAACAATAGTGGTATTTTCTGGAAGTTTTTGCTCAATATCTTTTAATGATTTGGAAATAGAGGCAAATCGAAGTTTGTAATATTTTGGGTAGTCTTTTTTAAGCATTTGCAAATAGTCATTCCATTGGGAATTGGCCTTCATAAAGCTTTCAATATCGTTCTTTTCATTTAAGGCATCCTTAATGGTTTTTTTGATGGATTTTTCCTGTTCCAGAATGTTATTGGGAATATTTGCATAGGTCATTGAACTTCTGGAATTCAATCGAGACCGAATGCGATTGTATAAAATGGACTCATGCAAACTGATGACCTCGTCTAGGTATGTTTTGTTTTGTGTTTTTTGATAAAGCTCCAATGCCACTTGTTTTGCAAATTCAAAAAGCTTTGTATTGTTCTCAATTAAAATGGATACATTGGTGTCCTCACCAACCAAAGTTTTTTGCTTTTCTACAATTGAAATGGCCTCCTTAAGGTCTTTAAATTCTTCCTTCAAAAAATCAGTACTGTTATTTTGATGGTTGAGTCTGTAAGCTGCTTGTGTTTTTAAGAGGATGGTCTGTGGTTTGTAGAAAATGATTTTAGTCGAATCAAGAGGGTTGGTCTGTGTTGGAAGTGATTTTTTAAGCAATTCTTCGGTTGCGTTTGCTTTGTCGAATGCAGAGGCGTAATCACCCAATTGGTAGTGGATTTCGCCTAGGTTCAATGCCTGCTGAATTTCAAAAGAGGTCGTAGAACCTTGATTCTCCTTAATGTACGTGTAGGCTTTTTCTGCCATGGCCAAGGCTTTTTCCCTGTCATTGTTTTTGGCATAAAATTGGGTTGCATTGATGATGAAATCGAGGTAGAGTTCGTCATAAGCACCTTCCAGTGCTGCTTCATAGAGTCGTTCGGCTTCTACAAAATGTTGTTTCGCCAAAGTTGTTTTACCTAATTGTTCATTGAGAGTTGCCTTGTAATAATGTCCATCTGCCTTCCAAAAATCATTGCCACCATCCACTCGTTTTATATGTGCTATGCCATCATCCAAATAGTTTTCGGCTTTAGTATAATCTTTCAAGGCTAAATAAATTTGTCCCAATAATATTTTGGCCTTGAACAATTCGGGATTTTCTGGGTCAAAATGTTTCTGTTTTTCTTTATATGAATATTCAGTCAGCTCTTTTGCTTTTTGCAAATCGCCGATGTCTTTGTAGATGCCGGCATAGTTTTCAATAGACATGTATAAAAATTCTTTGGCGCTTTCTTTTTTGGCATCGCTGACATCTGTTTTAAGAAATTGATTGAGGTAAGTAATGCTTTGTCGCATGGCTTCGAGCGCCTTGTCCAAATTGCCTTGAGATGAATAGATGCCTGCAATGTTATTATTAAGAAGTGCGGGCCTGTAATAAGAGTTCATTGGGTTGCGATCCAATTGTTTTAAGGTCTTGTCTGCTTTTTCATAAAAGTATAGGGCACTATCTATTTTAGACATGTACCACATGGACCCTCCAAGGGAATTGTAAATAATATAAAGGTTTTTTTTATCGGTTTTAGGATAGGATTCGTAATATTTGAGCGCTTTTCTGTGATGCTCAACCCCAATGGCAACGTCACCTTTTCTATTGGACAATGTCCCCAAATTATTCTCAACCAGCCCTAAATCTTCAGGTGTCGATTCTTTCCATTTTGATGTCAATTTCAGTGCTTCAAGATTGGCGTCATAGGCTTTTTGGGAATCGCCGATGAGTTCATAATAAGTTGCCAATTCCAGTTGGGTTTGACGTAATATTTTTAATGAATCTGTTGACGAAGTTATTGTTTTAACAAATTGGTTTACAGAATTAGTTGCAGCAGATGCATTCTGTAATTGAAGCTGAATCTTTCCAGTATAATAAATGTAATCAGTTAAAAGATAATAAGATTTTTTAGCATTTAAAACTGCGATGTCTTTTTTTAAAACTGATTGTGCTTCGGTATAATTTTTAGTAACCAGAAGTTGGTCCAAACGTTTTAAATTTTCCGAATGTCTAGTTTGGGCATAAGTTAAATGGCCTAAACTAACACAAATCAAAATGGCGATTAGTTTAAACTTAAACATGGTTTTAGTCTAATGTTTCCAGCAGTATTTTGCTGTTTTCAGCAGTGCTCAATTGCAAATATTTAATGGCAGCTTCTTTATTGTTGTTTTTAAGATGGGCCATTCCCAAATAGTATTCAGCATCGTCATTAAACACGCTTTCAGGTTGTGAAACAGTTTTTTCCAAATATGGAATCGCTAATTTTTCTTTTTTGTCAGCCAAATAGGCAACACCCAAAAAGTAATTAAGGGTATCATTTTGAGGTGCTTTATTATGTAGTACTTCCCATTTACCAATCGCTTTTTTATAATCCCCTCGTTTATAGTTGACCATGGCATCATAAAAAGCAAAATTGTCTGAACTGCTCATTGTGGTGGGAAGCCCTGGGTCTGGTTTAAAATAATCATCGTACAAGCGCTCATCTGAGGAGCCATTAATAACCCAAAAAGTGGCAGAAGCGACTATTATTATAACGGCTGCTGCAACCTTTCTAAAATGTAACTGTCTAACTTTGGAATCTGTTTTCCCCGGCTCCATTGCTATTGGTACATCAGCATGGAATTCTCCCAATTTTTCTTTTAAGGCTTGTTCTTCAATTCCAAAAAGTAAGGCTTTGATATCCTCTGCCTGTGTTTTGAATTCAGGCTCTTGTTGAAGTCTGGTTTCAAAAACCTTTTGTTCTTCTGTTGACATTGTTCCGTTGTAATAACGCTCAATAGTTTCCAGAAGTTCCTGTGATATGTTACTATTCGTATTCAATTTTTATGATTTAGAGGCTAAAACCATTTCACGAAGCTTTTCCATACATCTATATTTTTTGTTCCGTGCTGTGGTTTCTTCAATTTGTAATTCGTCTGCTATTTCACGCAATGATTTTTTTTCAAAATAAAATGTGGTCAACAATTCTTTGCAAGGATTGCCCAATAGTTTAAAGGCGTCCATTGCCTGTTTCAGTTTATGTCTAAAAATATCCTGTTCTTCTTCATGGTTCTGTTCCTCAAATTTGTCCGTAAAGACTGCTTCATTGGGAATCAGTTTGGTTTTTTTATAGGTGGATGAACGTAACACGTCCATCCATTTGTTTTTGGCTATTTGATACAGATAGCCTTGTAAAGCGGTTTCATTTTGTGGTACGAAAGAATCATTTTTGATGTTCTTCCAAACAATAATGAAGGCTTCTTGGTAAATGTCCTTGGCATGGTCTTTAGTGCCATTGTTTTTTATGACCAAAGACTCAACTTTGTAGTAATTCGAAGTGTAAAGTGACTTTAATGCTACCGAATTATTGGTTTTTATAGCATGAACAAGTTCTATCTGTGAATCAGTTTTGTAGGTTTCTCCCATGAATGATAGCAAAACAGGAGAAATATACAATTAATTCACTTCACTTCAAAAACAGAATAATGAAATGAGCCTTTTTACCACTGACTACTTTGATAATTTAAATTGTTTTATTACTAATCATCGAAAAACAAATAATAGGTCATCATTTTTGTTTTGTTGCCAAATCCCAGCGTTGATTGTCATAAATAGGGTCTCTATTGGGGTCATAAAATTGACTGTTGCTCGTAACATATTTTCCATCACTGTTCATCCAATAATTTTCTGCTCCTGTTTCGACCTTAAAAGTTTTGCCCTCTAAACTGACATTTTGTTCTTCCCTTATCAGGTCTATAAAATTCTGATGATTGGTATCGCTTGAATAGCCAGTTGATGTCGGCGTACCTCGAAGGTTGTCCATATATTGCGCATGGTTGGCATCATTGGCGGCATACCGTTCTTTCATCATTTGCTGGTGCTGATCGAATTGTTGTTGTTGATTTCGCATTCGTTGATTGTGCTGCGCCGTTTGTTGTTGCTGCCTGAAATTGTTGACCTGTGCCTGATATTTCTGCCAATTGGGACTATCGATTTTTTTGAGGTCTGCTTGTATGGCAGTTTTCATATCGGTTTCATAGTTGCCCACAGGAGCAAAAAAATAGCCCATTTGATAATTCCATATGGTCATGGGATTCTCCACGTACATTGCAGGATCGGGATGTAAGACCATTTGGTTGAAAGTCACCAACGCCTTAACGTTATCCTTGTTGATCCATTCAGTAGAATATAGGTTGAAATCAATATTTTGTATACCCAATTTATTCTTTTGTTGTTCAATATATGCTAGGATTTCCGGGTACTTTCTTTGAGATAGAAACTTAAAGCCATCGCGTTCCATAATCGGTTTTATTTCGTTCTCGATGAAATCGGCAGGGGAAATCACTGGACGTATGTTTTTCATCCCGTAGTT
>JBGTDZ010000380.1:0-14290 GCA_041748055.1 Aquaticitalea sp. | reverse complement strand
GGTGCATTTAAATTGAATTTTTTGAAAAACTTTAACCTTGATGAAAATTATCTTCCTTTTTGAAAACCTACATTTGAAATGTAAAACTCAACCTTAAACTAAATGGGATTATTCAGCACAAAAGATAGCGCTTTTAACAATGAGATGGCAACAGATTTCCATTTCCCCACCTCTGAAAAAGCGCTGATTATTTTTACCCGAAATCCCGAATTGGGCAAATGCAAAACACGATTGGCAACAACAATTGGAGATGAAGGTGCTTTGGAAATCTATAAATATTTGTTGCAACACACAGCAAATATATCAAAAGACATAAAGGCCGATAGATATGTGTTTTATTCAGAGCATATCGAAAAAGATGACCTTTGGGGTTCAGGGATTTTCAGAAAAAAATTGCAAAGCGGAAACGATTTGGGAGAGCGTATGCAAAATGCTTTTGCCGAGTTGTTTATTCTAGGCTATGAAAAAGTTGCGATTATAGGGTCCGACTTATTGGATTTGGATGCTGAAAGCGTTAATAAGGCCTTTGAAAAATTAAACAATCATGATGTGGTCATTGGACCTTCAGTAGATGGTGGCTATTATCTTTTGGCTATGAAAAACCCCTATCCACAGATTTTCGCTAATAAAGACTGGGGAACTTCTTCGGTTTTAAAAGAAACCCTTTCAGATTTGCAACATTCAGATGTTCATCTTTTAAAAGAGTTAAATGATATAGATACCTTTGAGGATATACAACACTATTCAGAATTGAAAAAATTATATACCATTCATGATTAAATCGATCACACAAACCACCGAATATTTACAAAGAAAAGGCTTTGACAACCCAGAAATAGGCATCATCCTTGGCACTGGATTGGGACAATTAGTTGATGAAATTGAAGTGCTTCATGAAGTTAGCTATAACCACATTCCCAATTTTCCAACGGCAACAGTAGAGTTCCATAAAGGGAAATTGATTTACGGAATTTTGGAAGGAAAAAAAGTAATTGTCATGCAAGGACGTTTTCATATTTATGAAGGCTACTCCCTACAAGATGTGACGTATCCAATTCGCATTATGAAAAAATTGGGCATCCATACACTATTGGTTTCCAATGCATCTGGAGCAATCAATCTCAAGTTCAAAAAAGGAGAACTGATGTTGATTGACGACCATATCAATCTTCAAGGCAGCTCCCCTTTGGCATTTAAGGGCGTAGAATATTTGGGCGAACGTTTTACAGACATGAGCGCTCCTTATGATGCCGAAATCAATTCAAAATTTAAACAAATTGCAAAAGACAACTACATCACGCTACACAAAGGTGTGTACGCCTCTGTTGCTGGGCCGCAACTCGAAACACGGGCCGAATATCGGATGCTTAAAACCCTTGGCGCAGATGCTGTTGGGATGAGTACAGTACCTGAAGTTATTGTAGCCAATCATTTAAATTTAAAAGTGGCAGCTGTGTCAGTTTTGACCGATGAATGCGACCCAGACAACTTAAAACCAGTTGATATTTCCGAAATTATAGCAATGGCAGAAAATGCCGAACCAAATATGATCACCTTATTCAAAGAATTAATAAAGACCCTTTAGAAACAAACCTATGAGTTACCTTGATGCCACACACGAATTATATAGAGAAGCTGCCTTAACTCCAGATATTGGATTGTGCTGCACAACAAACCCTATCTGGGAATTGCCAGGTTTAAAAATTCCCCGCATCATGCAGGAAATGAATTATGGCTGCGGCAGTACGGTAAATTCACGCGATTTGACCAACAATCCAAAAATGCTATATGTTGGAGTTGGTGGGGGTATGGAATTATTGCAGTTCTCATATTTTAATCGTAATAAAGGCGGGGTCATTGGTGTAGATGTTGTAGATGAAATGCTCGAAGCTTCACGCAAAAATTTTATGGAAGCTGAAAAAATAAACGACTGGTTCAAAAGTGAATATGTGGATCTAAAAAAAGGAGATGCAATGAACCTTCCTGTTGAAGATAATTGTATTGATGTGGCGGCACAAAATTGTCTTTTCAATATTTTCAAGGCTGATGATCTCAAGAAAGCAATCGCTGAAATGTATCGGGTTTTAAAGCCACAAGGAAGATTAGTGATGAGCGATCCTACCTGTGAACAAGATATGAACGAGTCACTGCGCAACGACGATAGGTTGAGGGCTTTATGCTTAAGTGGCAGTTTATCTATTGCAGACTATGTAAAAGTACTTACTGACGCTGGTTTTGGTACCATTGAAATACGAGCACGCAAACCTTACAGAATTCTAGACCCTAAACACTATCCAACAGATGAACTCATCTATATCGAATCGATTGAAGTAGCCGCCATCAAAGACCCTATGCCAGCAGATGGGCCATGTATTTTTACAGGTAAAGCTGCGATTTATTTTGGTGACGAGGCGTTCTTAAATGACACAAAAGGACATGTTTTATTGAAAAACCAACCTTTGGCCATTTGTGACAAAACTGCAAATGCTCTTAAAGAATTACATAGAGAGGACATTTTTATCAGCGAGTCTACTTTTCATTATGATGGTGGAGGCTGTTGTTAGAGTCAATTCTGACTAATCTAAAAAAGCATTTTAAAGTAATTGGAAATATACATTAATCTTATATCACAATTCTATTTTGTGTATTTGAATTAAAATTTTAAAAAGTAAAACTACCGTCACTTCGAGCGGATTCGAGAAGCAAGTAAGGTCTCGACTCCGCTCGACCAGACAGAATCCAACAAGGTGGAAAAATACATCGACATCATCGCAAAATCCTATTCTGGTTACTGGAATTATTTAAAACATCAAATCATTCAGGTCAACCAGTGGGACAACTTTTTTTATGGGTTGATCATTATTTCCTTGCTGGTTTGGATTCTCGAAATCGCATTTCCATGGCGACGTGATCAGTCTATTTTCAGAAAGGATTTTTGGTTGGATACCTTCTATATGTTTTTCAACTTTTTCCTACTGAATTTAATCGTACTCATTGCATTATCAAATACCGTAGCTGAATTTTTCAATGATATCCTTGCCCAAATTGGCCTACAAATCTCGAGTTTTCAGTTATTTGATGTCGATGATATGCCAATTGTTCTAGGCCTTTTTATCTTTTTTATCATTAGTGATTTTGTGCAATGGAACACCCATCGGTTGCTTCATAGAGTGGCTTTCCTGTGGAATTTTCACAAAGTGCACCATTCCGTCAAGGAAATGGGATTTGCCGCACACCTTCGCTATCACTGGATGGAACCCATTGTCTACAAGTCCTTATTATACATTCCCATTGCGGTAATCGGAGGTTTTGATGCAAAGCATGTCGCAATTGTTCATTTTTTTGCCATTGCTGTCGGCCATTTGAATCATGCCAATTTAGGATGGGACTATGGCATTTTAAAGTATGTGTTCAACAATCCAAAAATGCATATTTGGCATCATGCAAAACAACTGCCATCACACGTACGGTATGGCGTTAATTATGGACTGTCCTTAAGTATTTGGGACTATCTTTTCAATACTAATTATATTCCTTATGATGGGAAAGACATCGAATTGGGTTTTGAAAATGACGAGCAATTTCCAAAGAGTTTTTTAGCTCAAGAATTATATCCTTTTAATATTAAAAAAAATCATCATGTATAAATCTCTTTTAGTAATCCTGACGTGTTCTTTGCTTTCTGGATGTTTTTCAGCCAAAGGTCTTCCAATTAAAGAAGTTAAAGATAATCCTCAACCACAAGTCCAACAAGCCGAAATAGTTGAAAATAAAACTGTTGAAACTCCTTCCAACAGCACAGATTCCACAGAGGCTACTGCTGCCGACACCAAGGAAGAAAAACAAACATACATTTCAAAAGTTGATCACGCAGCTTGGAATACCTTATTGAAAAAATATGTTTTAGATAATGGTGATGTCGATTATAAAGGCTTTAAAAAAGATAGTAAGGCGCTGAACGATTACGTTACTTACTTATCCACTCAAGTCCCTACGGAACAATGGTCTCTCAACGAGCAATTGGCATATTTTATCAATGTGTACAACTCCAGCACCATCAAATTAATAGTCGAAAACTATCCGACAAAAAGCATTAAAAATGTTAGTAACCCTTGGTTAAAAAACAGGATAACAATAGGTGATCAGCAGTATTCATTAGCTGGCATCGAAAACGGAATTTTAAGAAAGATGAACGAACCTCGTATTCATTTTGCCATCAATTGCGCTTCTGTTTCCTGTCCGAAGTTATTGAATACAGCTTACACAGCAACAAACGTGCATGAACTTATGGACAGGGCAACCCGAGAATTTGTCAATAACCCAGAAAATAACAAGTTGACCAGAGATGCCGTGAAGCTTTCTGAAATATTCAAATGGTACAAAAGCGATTTTACAGAAGGTATGACCATCATTGAATACATCAATCAGTATGCTGATGTCAAAATTTTTCCAACTCCAAAAATTGAATATTTAGATTACAATTGGAATTTGAATGATCAAAACTAATATCAGTGTTTTATCGTAAACAATAATATGATAAGTGTCATTGTTCCCATTTTGAATGAAGCCGAAACAATCGAAAGCTTGCTTCAGCATTTGTGTGATACTTCTTCACTTGAGACTATTTCAGAAATAATCATTGTAGATGGTGGAAGCAGTGATGGGTCTCAAGAAGTTCTCATGAACTTCTTGATAAATAAATTACAATCGGGACCAATCATCAAGTTACTCAATTCTGAAAAAGGAAGAGCAATACAAATGAATTATGGTGCACGAAATGCTCATGGAACTATTCTCTATTTTTTGCATGCCGATTCCTTTCCTCCAAAAGATTTTGATACACTAATCATCAATGAAGTCAACAAAGGAAACATGGCTGGCTGCTTCAGAATGCAATTTGACAGTAAGCATTGGTGGTTGTGTTTGGCAAGTTGGATGACCCGCTTTAATTGGAGAGCCTGCAGAGGTGGCGACCAAAGTCAATTTATCACAAAAGAATTATTCGAAGAAATCGGTGGTTATGATGAAAGCTATCCGATTTATGAAGATAATATTCTCATCAGTGCATTGTACGACCGAAACCAATTTGTCGTCATTCCCAAGATTCTGAAAACCTCATCGAGACTTTATAAAAAACATGGCATCTGGAAACTCCAATATCATTTTGGAGTGATTTATTTTAAACGTTGGCAAGGTGCCGAAGCAAAAGAATTGTTTGCATATTACAAAAAACATATTTGATGAAACGTGTATTATTTCCCTAATATTTGATTTAAAGAAAGCTGGTTCCTTCCTTTTTCATTTGGATATAATTCCATTAAAGTGTCACTTTGAAAGATTTTCTTGGTATCAACATCAACTGCTGACAATTTGCCATAAAAAGCTGCGCCTGTATCTATGTTCCAAACGTTGATTGCATTCATGGGCTCAATAGAATTAAAGTTTAGAGTGGGCGTATGTCCAATATAGATTTCTTGATAATGAGTTAATCGTTTGGGATATAATTCAGAATTTTTTTTAATACTCCTGTCCATTGTCATTGCCATTTCCCAAAGCGTTCGGTCAAAATAAAACGTGCTCGCAAACGTCTCCTTTTCTACACCATGCATGGATGTAAAACCTGCATGTATAAACAATCGATTATTATCATCCAAATGATATAATTTCATCTCTTCAAAGAATTTCAGATGTTTTTGTTTTTCTTTCTTTGAAAAATCAGCATAACTTTCAATTGTGCCATCTCCTCCATGGTTTAACCAAACGGCTTCGGCAATGTCGGTTCGTAGCCAATTTTCGCACCATACATCATGATTACCCTTGATAAAAATGCAATTTTGTTGTTTTGCAAGTTCAATCAAATATTGAATTGTCTGCGCCGATTCGCTCCAGCCATCCACATAATCCCCAAGGAAAATAAGCAAGTCATTTTCGGTATTATCAACAGTTCCCAAAAGTTGTTTTAGTCCTTTTAAGCCTCCATGGATATCTCCAATAACGAATGTTTTCATTTTTAACTTTGTAATATTACCGTGGTTTTTCAAAAATATTGTCCAATCCCAAACACAAATCCTCGACTCGCATCTTTCGTAATGCCGTAGCCATAATCTATCCGAAAGATAGCATTGAAAATCTTTTTGTGCATCAGCCTAATGCCCAAACCTGGATAGATCCTTAAATTCTGATTGTCTCCAAAATCGCCAAAATCACCCCCTGGATTTCGCCAACTACCAGCGTCTACAAATGCATTGCCCTGAAGCACAAACCACGATCTATCAATCAGCGTATATCGATATTCCGTATTTAAAACAATGGCAGCGGTTCCTCTGTCAATCGTGTTTCCAACACCTCTGATGTTCAAATTATTATCCACGGAAAACGGTGCAAAGGGAGTATCATCATTGGACGCAAGACCCAAACGCAATCGATTTGCCCAATTGCCTTTTTCGCCAAGGCGTTTATAATAGAGAAAATCATTCCAACCAATTAGAAATGCTGGCAATGTATTGTCGGTGGTTTTTACATTCTGAAATTGGAAAACACTTCGAAACCCAGAGACGTACTGATAGTCATAATTTAAGGTATTGAAATCGTAGATGAACTTATACAAAAATTTGTTAACCTTCAATGCCTGTGGCACATCGGGACTTGTTGCTCCAAATTTATATTGATAATCTTCAGTGAAATAATTGACCCCTAACTCTATCCGATTCTTGAAATTGAACTCATACATTCCCAAAATCTCGTAGGAGGTATTGTTGTATTTGTATTCTGCTGTGGAATCATCGAAAAAAACAGGCTCTTGGGTTGTCAAATTTTGATGGTTTAGGGCCAGCCCAAAATTGCGACTGAACAAGTAAGGTGCCCTGAAATTAATACCATAGGAACTATAAATGTCCTTTTGGTAAAAGCCCCCGAAGGTAATATTCTGACCGAACAGGTTAAATTCATAAAGTCCCAATCGATAGGCAATTTCATCTTGATTTGTGGTATAAACATTCAAGGAAGGTATGATGGTGAAGTTTTCATCTATGGTATAAAATACGTTGTAATCGCCTGCCTTATCTGCCGGAAACACCTGATAGTAAGCATGGGCGACGGAAGGCAAACGTTTTAATCGTTTGATGTCCTGTTCAATCATGGTTGAATCCAACAGGTCGCCATAACGGATTTTAGATAACTTTATAATGAAGGACGATTTGAGTTTTTTGTTGCCTTGAATTTTCAGATCGGAAACCACTGCCTGCTGGGCAACTAATTGAAACCCGAAAACACAAAATAAAAGGGCAATAATAAATCTCATTGTTTAGAAAAAAAAGTTTTTATCACCTGTTCGGCAGGCTTGTTTTGAGGTGTAAAACGATTGTCTTCCACACCACCTACATTTTCATGGTCATGAAACCATTTCCATACAAAGCCACCCGCGAACCAATCTTCACTCCAAAATTCTTCAAACAAAGCCTGGGTCAAGATTTTTTGTGCCTCGAGATTTACTTGTTTGTCAACCCTATCGACTGTCCACGGTGCCCGTCCTGCAAAATCAATGCTCCGATACCCGAATTCGGTAAAAAGAATCGGTTTCTTATGCTTTTCTGAATACGACTTGATTTCCATTTTATGTTGTTGCCAACCTTTTTTTGTGGCATCCAGCGTTGGCGTTTGTTTGTCATCGACAGGGAAATATGCGTCAATCCCAATATAATCAAGTTCATCCCAGAAAGGGGTTCGGTTATATTCGTTCCAATTAGAGGCGTAGGTCAATCTGCCCTTATATGTTTTTTTTATCTCAGTGATCAATCCTGTCCAATATTTTGGACGTGCGTCAACGAAATTTTCAAGTTCGGTACCTATGCATAAAATTTCGAAATTATTGTCTTGGGCAATTTGGGCGTATTCCAAAATAAAGGCAGAATACGACCTTTCCAATAGTTTCCAATCGGCCTCTTCAGTCATCTTAATGAATCCTGTGAACTGGCCATCTGAAACCCAAATTTGAGGTTTCAACATTATTTTTATGCCTCTTTTACGCAGCTCTTCTGCATATTGCTTGATGCCGTCCTCCCGTTCGCCAAACCACTGTCGGTCTGAATTGAAACGAATTTCAGGATGGGACAATTCGCGAATAAAACCGAAGGGCATCAAAGCGGCGAAATTGGCATTGATATTTACAACTGGCTGTACACTATTCACTGTAATAGTATCTCGAGAAGCCACAAAGCTCACGCCATTGATTTTGGAAGATTGCCCTGAACAGGCCATTTGCAATGCAGTGAACGATAATAACAATAAAGACCTAAACAATTTCATAAAAGCAATTTAAGCCCTAAATTACTTTAAATCTTTAAAAAATCGCTCGTAATCCCAAACTAAATGTCTGACCCAAACCCTGAAAATTATGGCCTGTTACTATTTTTCCAAAGGACGCTTCGAGATTAAGAACTTGGGACAATTGATATTTGCCGCCAAAACCGAGCTGCGTGTAGCGTTGTGAAAAATCATTCCCAAGATCAATCAAAAAAGCTTGTTGCGCATTGATAAAAATCGTGGATTTGTCCGATGGGAAATAGCTCAAAAAGGCACTAAAGGGAAGAGATAGGCTATTATTTGCAAAACGCTCAATTATATTGGAATCGGCAGGGTTGGCATCTTGGCTTTTCTCCCCGAAATTAAAACCTAAATCCATTTCTGTAAAAATCTGCCAATCGCCACCACCAAAGGTTTTGTCATAGAAAAATTTAGTTTCCCAAAAGACACTTCTTTTATCAAGATATGGTGCATTTGGCGTATCCTTAAATACTGGAAAATAGACCGAACTTGTCAATGAAAAATTCGGAACGCTCGCAATCGGCTGAAAACGGATGGATGGCGCAATGGTCGTTAAACCACTTCTAGCATCCGTCGTATTATTCTCAAAGCTAAAAACCGAAAAAGCATCCTGACCCCCATAGGTATTGGATCTTATCTGAAAAATAAAACCGATGTTCACTCTAGAGTTTTCACTGATACCGGTGTAAATTTCGTTGGTATTGGTAAAAAAGTTTTGACGTGGAATATCAAATGAGGTACTTCCTTGGTCCGTACTTTTAGTTTGTGTATATAGACTATTGAAAAATTTGATATCCCATTGCCCTTTTTTTAAGAGTTTGGATGGTGTGTATTCTTGAATGTTACTTCTTTGAGTGTCGTTGTCCGTATCATCTTGGGCATAACCTGCAATGCTCAATAATAACATACTTAATATTGTGAATTTTTTCATGTTTGATGTTAGTTAGTTTTATTATTTTTTATTCAAATTCCAATCGTATTTGGAATACGTAAGCTTATAATTTGAAGGCACTTTTTCATCTCTGTATGTGTTTATAAAATCAATTTCAGAGCCGCCATTCATCGTGAAGTCTTCTATATACCATTTCATGATTTCTGAACCCTCAACAGTTTTTTTCTTATCATTCACTTTGATAAAATAGTTGCCATTCAGGGCTAATTTGGTTTGTTTGGTCAATAGGGCGTCCAAAGTGCCAGGCATATAAGCTTCATTAATTAAAGGTGGACAACCGATGGCACCACAAACCAATACAAAATGAAACCGTGGGTCCTTGAATTCCGCTCTCAAAATTGTATTCTCAATGTCATTTAATGTAATTGATTTACCAGCCAACTTATATTTGGTTTTATCAAAAAAACCTTTGTCATCCAATGGCGATTTCGTTGGAAAGTTATTGATGATTCCTTTGATTACAGACAAATTTTAAGCATTGATCCAAAACGCCTGATAGGTTTGTTTGTCATCTTTTGAAACCGAAATACCATCTCCCAATGTCATCAACTCATTCAACGATTTTGGATTGGAATGAATGGCATCATAATCCACCTTCCCATCAGCTACATTCGCTTTCAAGAAGCTGTCAGTTTTTTCAAAAAAAGAATATACGTCTTGCGATAAAAGCTGAATTGAGGATAAAGCCAGTAAAAAAAGTAAAATCATGTTTTTCATCACTCTTATAAATTTCTACAAATGTATAGGGTCTTGGTCTAATGAATTGTTAGATAACTTACATAACAAGAAAAAATAGCATCGTTAATTTGTAATTATATTATGATAAAATTGAAATACAGATTAAGTTCTTACCTTTAGTTGCGACATAAGAACTACTAACTACCAATCTATGGAACACATCGTCATCATTGGCAACGGGATTTCTGGCATAACTGCTGCCAGACATATCCGAAAGCTTTCCGATCAGAAAATCACGATTATTTCAGCCGAAACCGAACATTTTTTCTCACGCACAGCGCTCATGTATATTTATATGGGACACATGAAATACGAGCATACCAAACCTTATGAGGATTGGTTTTGGAAAAAAAATAGGCTTGATTTGAAGTTTGGATTTGTAAAATCTATCGATACCAAATCCAAAACACTTCATTTTGAAGAAGGCGATACACTAGATTATGACAAATTGATTATCGCCACAGGAAGCAAATCGAATAAATTTGGATGGCCAGGTCAAGATTTGAAAGGTGTCATCGGATTGTATAGCAAACAGGATTTGGAGGCTTTGGAAACATGGGCACCCAACTATCAGGTTTGCAAAAGAGCAGTAATTGTTGGTGGTGGATTGATTGGCATTGAGTTGGCTGAAATGCTAAACACACGTAAGATTCCAACCACCTTTTTGGTTAGGGAAGATAATTTTTGGGATGGCATTTTGCCAATTGGGGAAGCTCAAATGATAAATCGTCACATCAAAAATCATGGTATTGATTTACGCTTAAAATCCAATTTAAAGGAAATCAAAAGTGATGGGAATGGGTTTGCGAATTCCATCGTTGTTGAAGAAACCGGAGAGGTCATTTCCTGCAATTTGGTCGGATTGACGCCTGGTGTGTCCCCAAATATTGACATGGTGAAAACTTCGGGAATCAAAACAGATAAAGGTGTGCTCGTCAATCGGTTCCTCGAAACGAATATTGAAAATGTGTATGCCATTGGTGATTGTGCGCAACAAATGGAAGCTATCGGAAACAGAAGACCCGTGGAAGCCGTTTGGTACACAGGACGCATGATGGGAGAAACCGTAGCGCAAACCATTTGTGGGAATCGAATTGAGTACAAACCCGGACATTGGTTCAATTCCGCTAAATTCTTTGATATTGAATACCAAACCTACGGTTGGGTGTTTGCGAAGCCAAAAGATGGAAACGCGCATTTTCATTGGAAACATGACGATGACACAAAATGTGTTACGATTGAGTATGAAAAGGAATCAAATTTATTTCTAGGTATCAACACTTTTGGCATCCGAATGAAGCATGAAATTTTTGATAAATGGTTAACTGAAAAGAAATCTGCAGATTATGTGATGGTTCATTTGAAGGAAGCGAATTTCGACCCGGAATTTTATAAGACTTTTGAAAAAGAGATTTTAACCAAGTATTGGAAACAATTTAAAATGGCATAGCAGTTACCGAAATAAAATTTACATTATGACCAACAATTCAAACGCAAGCATGTCTCTTGCTAAACCCGATTCACAGTCTTTAAGCGTAACGCAAAAAATAGCCGTCGCAATTGGCATCACAGGATTTTTTATCTTGATTTTGGCTTTGTTCAATGTCAATTTTCCCAACAAACCGTTGTTTTTGACCTTATCCCTAATAATGATTTCTACAGGCACCATTATTTTCGCCAATAATGCCTATCTCACGAAACATGAAGGCATCAAAAATGATGGTGTGATGTTTAAATCCATTTCCTCAAAAGGCATATGGGGCTGGGCAACTGGTATTGCTCTGACCTTATTTTATATCATTCTGTATTTTAAAGCAGAATGGTTTGGGCTGGCTGCAAATGGTGAAGCCAATAGCGGTTTAATTTCCCTATTCGATCCGTTGAGTTATGTTTTGAATGGTGGACCCGCAAGTCAATGGTTCGTTTACGGTACACTTTATACAGTGGCGATTTTGATATTTGGTTATAAATTTATACTTAAATATCGGCATAATAAATACGAGCGAATTCGCACCTACTCGGTAATGTTTTTTCAACTGGCATTTGCCTTTCTGATTCCCGAATTTATGGCACGATTAAACTCCGAAACTTTTAGTTTGCCATATTACGATCTTAAGAATATTTGGCCACTCAATTATTATAATTTCGATAAATACCGGGTCGATTCCATGATTGAAGCAGGTGATATCGGATTGGCATTGTTGATTTTTGGTGTTGTTTCCATTTTCGTCATCACACCCATTTTAACTTACAAATATGGCAAACGTTGGTATTGTTCTTGGGTCTGTGGTTGCGGTGGTTTGGCTGAAACTGCTGGAGATCCATTTAGACATTTGAGTGATAAACGCCAAGTAGCTTGGAAAATCGAACGATGGGTTGTACATAGTGTGGTGGTATTTGTTACCCTGATGACCACTGCTGTTATTTATTCCTATTTAGGAACTGATAGCAGTAAATACTGGTTAACTAAAAGCGTCTTTTTGTTTGGTGTTGCAAGTATCTTAACCTTGGTTTTTGCTTTGGTAATGATTTTTAAGCGTCAGGAATTGGCCAAAGATGCAAAATTGGGAGCCATCGGTTATTTCGTCATTATCATGGCGTTGATTGGAATTCACGTTTTTAGCGGCACAGATGATGTGTTTTTATTTGATACTACCACTCTTAAAAATACCTATGGATTTGTTATTGGCGCTATTTTTTCTGGCGTTATTGGTGTAGGCTTCTACCCTATTTTCGGTAGTCGCGTATGGTGCCGATTTGGGTGTCCAATGGCCGCTATTCTTGGTTTTCAACAGCGATTGTTCTCACGATTTAGGATAACGACCAATGGCGGACAATGCATCTCATGTGGAAATTGTTCAACCTATTGCGAAATGGGAATCGACGTCAGAGCATACGCCCAAAAAGGTGAAAACATTGTGCGCAGTAGCTGTGTTGGATGCGGTATTTGCTCTGCGGTTTGCCCAAGAGGTGTTTTGAAATTAGAGAACGGTAGCATGAAAGGACGTATCAATAGTAACGACATCTTATTAGGAAATGATTTAGACCTGATGGATTTGGTGAACCAGAAATAATGAAACACCTCCGAAGCATCAGAGTCTCAAATTATCACGTTTGCTATTAAAAATTCAAAATGAGATATTTAATACTTACAATTCTTTTATTTCTAAATGTCAATCTACAAGCACAGATTGAACACCACAAAACATATCATGACAATGGTGCATTGAAAATTGAATATTGGAAAGATATTGAAAAGGATATCGCTTATGAAGTCAGCTATTTTCCTAATGGGACTTTAGAAAAAAAAGGTGATTTTCGTCAAAATAAAAAGCAAAACTATTGGGTTTATTTTTACGAAAATGGCAATCAAAAAGCTCAAGGAAATTTCAAATTAGGCATAAAAGACGGTTTCTGGTATTATTACCATCGCAATGGTAAGGTGGAAAAAAAAGGACACTACAAAAACGGAAAACCTTCCGACTATTGGCAATCCTATTTCTATAATGGAGTTGTAAAAAGTGAAGGGAATTTCAAAGACGGAAAGTATGAGGGTAACTGGAAATTCCATTTTGAAAATGAAAAACTTGAAAAAATGGGTATTTTCTTAAACGGAAAGTATCAAGGTAACTGGAAATCGTATCATGACAATGGACAACTGGCAAGTGAAGGCGCTTATGAAAATGGTGTGAGGCAAGGTTATTGGAATTTTTACTTCAAAAATGGTTCAACACAAAAAAAGGGAAAATATAAAAATGGGAAAAATGTAAATTATTGGCAATTTTACAGAGACAACGGAACAATTGAAAGCGAAGGTCATTATGTTGATGGTGAAAAAAGTGATTGGTGGCTATATTATGACGACTCCGGCACAATTGCAAGCGAAGGTAAGTTCGTCAATGGAGAAAAAAGCGATTGGTGGTACTATTACAATGACTCTGGGAAAATTAGTTATAAATGCCAATTAAAGAACAACCAAAAAAACGGGTATTGTCTTCGCTATAAAAACGAAGAATTAGTAAAAGCCGAAAAATATAAAGCTGATAAAAAAATTAAGGAATGGACAGATTATGTGTCGTTCAGGAAGGAAAACAAGTTTTCAGATTTAAAATGACCAACATCAAAGTAATCATTCCTGCTTTTAACGAAGAAGCTTCTATTGCACTTGTTCTTAATGAGATTCCGAAGTTAGTCACTGAAATTATTGTTGTTGATAATAATTCCACCGATAACACTTCCGAAGTTGCCAAAAATGCGGGCGCAACAGTATTGCATCAA
>JBGTDZ010000379.1:0-2573 GCA_041748055.1 Aquaticitalea sp. | reverse complement strand
AACCTTTACCAGTCGCCGCAGTGGTATTCCCTACTGAATCCAAAATATCTGTACGTTGTCTAACGATTGGTTCTTGCTCACTCATTTCGGCGATACCACCTGCATTATCTGAAATTGGACCGAATGCATCGATTGCCAATTGCATCGCTGTTGTCGCCATCATTGCTGAAGCGGCCAATGCAACCCCATAAAATCCAGCTAGTGCATAAGAAGACCAAATAGCCGCAGCAAACAGCAATACTGTTGGGAAGGTAGAAATCATGCCTGTTGCCAAACCAGCAATTACATTTGTTCCCGCTCCTGTTGAGGATTTTTGGACAATCGCCATAACTGGTTTAGTTCCCAATCCTGTGTAGTATTCAGTTACCGAAGAAATGGCTCCTCCAACAAATAATCCAATCAAGGTTGCATAGAATACACGCATTGAAGAAATTTGGTGTAAGCCCTCGCCGAAGAAATTCATCTGCATAGTTTCAGGCAACATATATTTTACCAATATAAAACAAGCCACTACAGTTAATCCGATAGAGACCCAATTTCCAATATTCAAAGCACCTTGTACTTGTTTTTCTTTGGCGTCATTGTTTTTAATCTTTACCATCATGGTTCCGATGATAGAAAACAAAATTCCAAAACCAGCAATAGCCATTGGCAATAAAATGGGTCCGATACCTCCAAAACCAAATTCGGTAATATTGCCACCCATATCTTTAATTACATAATTACCAAGCACCATCGCGGCTAATACTGTAGCAACATAAGATCCGAATAAATCGGCTCCCATCCCGGCCACATCACCAACATTATCACCTACGTTATCGGCAATGGTTGCAGGATTACGAGGGTCATCTTCAGGAATACCAGCTTCTACTTTACCTACCAAATCCGCACCTACATCGGCAGCTTTGGTATAAATACCGCCACCAACACGAGCGAACAATGCAATGGATTCAGCACCTAGTGAAAAACCAGCCAATGTTTCCAAAACGATGGTCATTTGATCTGTAGAAGTCCAAACGCCGCCCATAAAAAAATGAAAAAGTATGATGAAGAATGTGGTCAATCCCAATACGGCCAAGCCAGCCACACCCAGCCCCATGACAGTTCCTCCACCAAAAGACACCTTCAATGCCTGTGGTAAACTAGTACGCGCCGCTTGAGTGGTCCTTACGTTTGTTTTTGTTGCAATTTTCATCCCCATATTTCCAGCCAACGCTGAAAAAAAGGCTCCAAAAATAAAAGCAACCACGATTAGAATATGTGTTGTAGGTACAACAAATGAAATTCCTGCAAGAGCAATGCTTGCACCGACAACAAAAAATGCCAAAAGTCTGTATTCGGCATTCAGGAAGGCCAATGCACCTTCGTAGATGTAATCTGAAATCTCTTTCATTTTACCATCACCAGCGTCTTGTTTTAAAACCCACGTACGCTTGATGAACATAAAAGCCAGTCCGATGGCTGCCATTAGTATTGGCACATAAATCATGATTGAATCCATATATAATTTGATTTGTTAATTGATGGGCAAAAGTAGTAAAATAGAATTAATTACAAAACCTTTGATTGGAATCTAGATTTAAGACCATTTTTACCGAGAATTAAGAATGCAATTCCATTTAAATGGTGAAATCCCCATTGGTTTTATGCACGCTGTTTTCGTAACGCTCAATGCATTTGTTCACAATATCATAAGCTTCCTCAGCATTTCCCCAACCACCTACATCAACTTTCTTTTTTTCTAGGTCTTTATAAACCTGAAAGAAATGCTCTATTTCCTTGATTTGGTGAAGGTTCATATCTGATAAATCGTTGAGACTGTTCCAAATGGGGTCTGAAACTGGAACACAAATAACCTTCTCGTCATTTCCCTTTTCATCAGCCATGTGAAACACGCCAATAGGTTTTACTTGCATCACACACATTGGGAAGGTTGGTTCAGTTCCCAAGACCAAAACATCCAATGGATCGCCATCGAGCGCCAAGGTTTCTGGTATAAAACCATAATCGGCTGGATACATCATGGATGAGAACAGCAAACGATCGAATCTGATTTTCTTTAATTCAAAATCATATTCAAATTTGTTGCGGCTACCTTTTGGAATTTCGATTAGTACATCAAAACTCGTTTTCCCTTTAATTATCATGTCCTTTTAATTTCGGACAGCAAAGATAGACAAGTGGTGGAGTATGGCAATTTGAAAAATTGGTTATTTTGATAAGCATCTAAATATTTTACTCATTTAACGAACCTGTACTTTTTTCTTTAAGATATAATTCCTGCACGAGCACGATAATCATGACTGTGATAGGAGTGGCCAACACCAAACCCCATCCTCCAGTGAGTGCTCCCATAAACAACTGTGCAATCAATATCAAGGCTGGTGGCATCTTAATAAGTTTGTTTTGAATAAGAGGTGTTATAAAATTGCTTTCTAAAAACTGAACCAACACATAGATGCAAAGAACTATAAGAGCTGTTTTAGGGCTATCTAGCAACCCAACTAGAACTGCTGGGATGAGTGCAATGAAGGGACCAAAATTGGGGATAAAACTTAAAATTCCTGCTAAAA
>JBGTDZ010000378.1:0-6262 GCA_041748055.1 Aquaticitalea sp. | reverse complement strand
GACTGACCGAATTTGTGCGACCATTCGTTTCTTTATTGCAGCAATACCAAAGATTCCTTACTGAAATCGATGTCATTTCCGCCAAGGCAAAATACGCCAACGCAATCAATGGCATTCTTCCAGCAATCAATGAGGACAAGGTATACAATTTAAAGGAAGCGTACCATCCCCTGCTCTATGTTTCCAATCAAAAGAAAAAGCTGAAAACCTTCCCGCAATCAATTGTATTGAACCCAGAAAATCGCATCATTGTCATTTCCGGGCCAAATGCTGGAGGAAAAAGCATCACCTTAAAAACCGTGGGTTTGCTTCAGGTAATGTTGCAAAGTGGTCTTTTGATTCCCGTGCACGAACGCAGCAATCTTTGTTTGTTTCAGAGGATTCTAAGCGATATTGGCGACAATCAATCGGTTGAAAATCATTTGAGTACTTACAGTTATCGTTTGAAGCAAATGAATTACTTCCTTAAAAAATGTAATAAAAATACCTTGTTCCTCATTGACGAATTTGGTACCGGAAGCGACCCAGAACTCGGCGGTGCTTTGGCAGAAACTTTTTTAGAAGAGTTTTACCATCGGGAAGCTTACGGAATCATTACAACCCATTATTCCAATTTAAAGATTTTGTCCAATGAGCTGCCATACATGCAAAATGCCAATATGCTTTTTGACGAAAAAACCCTAGAACCCATATATAAGTTAGTATTGGGTCAGGCGGGTAGTTCGTTCACATTCGAGGTTGCTCAGAAAAATGGCATTCCTTATAGTTTGATCAATCGTGCAAAAAAGAAAATCGAGAGAGGAAAAATTCGATTTGAGGCCACCATTGCGAAGCTTCAAAAAGAGCGTTCCAAACTTGAAAAAACTGAACAATCCTTAAAGGTCAATGAAAAGAAAACCCAATCTGAAGCTGAAAAACTAGAAGAAATCAACGCAAAGATCCAAAAGAAACTTGAAAGCTATCAAGAACTGTATGACAGCAACCAACGATTGATTTATTTAGGTCAAAAGATGAATGATTTATCTGAAAAATTTTTCGAAAACAAACGGAAAAAGGAGTTAATGGATGACTTGTTCAAATTGGTGCAGATTGAAAACTCAAAACGCACAAAAGTGACCGTCAAGCAAAAGCAAGTTCAAAAGGAGAAAGATAAAAAAGTGATTCAGGAAGCTGAAAAATCGGTTGAAGTCATTCGCCAAAAAAAGAAAGCCGCAAAAATAAAAGTAGATACCGCTCCAAAATCCAAACCCACGTTCAGAATAGGCGACCGAGTGCGCTTACAGGATGGAAGGGCGGTAGGAAGTATTGATAAGCTAGAAAAAAATAAGGCAGTTATCAATTATGGTATGTTTACCACCAATGTAAGTGTCGAGCAATTGGAACTAGTAGAAGCTGCCAAATGATACACCTGCCAAAAAATAAAAAATTGATTCTCTTCGATGGCGTCTGCAATCTGTGCAACGCCTCGGTGCAATACATCATCAAAAATGATAAAAATGATGTGTTTCTGTTTACTGCCTTGCAAAGTGAGGTTGGACTAGGGATTATCAAACAATTCAATATCGATACTAAAAAGACAGACTCAATACTTCTCTATTCCGAAAAAAAGGGCATTTACTATAAATCTACAGCTGCTTTGAAAATTGCTTCTCAACTTGGTTTCCCTCTAAACTTGATGTCCGTTTTTCTGGTGGCTCCAGCAGTTATTAGAAATTGGGTGTATGATTATATTGCAAAAAACCGTTACCAATGGTATGGCAAAAAGGAGGAATGTATGATTCCAACACCAGAACTAAAATCAAAATTTCTTTAAAAAATTTTAAGTTACATATATAAAAAGCCTTGATTCGAGAAACAAGGCTTTCTAAATTTTAACAACTAACTTAAAAACTAATTTAACTAAAAGAATACTGGGATTAATAGCACATTAGTTTTGATGGTGTAAAGGTAATCATGAGATAAATTATATCGCAAATTTTTCGTTGAAAGCTTTAGATAAATAGCTCAAATTAATGACATTGTCAAAAAAGACTGTGAAATGCATGATTTTAATATCTTAATAAATAAACAGTTACGAAATATCTTATTTATTTTTATTGTTAATTAACAATTATCAATTTTAAAAGAGAATTTAATTAATCTACCGATACGGTGGGATGGATTCGCTTCAATGCCTATGATTCAGAGTCCAAATCAAATGTTTCCGTAGGGTTCTTGTTCGTTTGATAATCCAACATGTTTTCGCCATCAGCGATAATTGTACATACTGTCGCATCACCAGTAACATTCACAACGGTTCTAAACATGTCCAAAATTCGGTCTACTGGAAATATAATAGCAATCCAAGCTGGGTTCAGCCCCACAGAATCCAAAACAATAATCAACATGACCAAACCAGCGCTTGGTACAGCAGCCGAACCTATGGACGCCAGCGTTGTTGTTATAACCACTGTCAACTGCTGTCCAATAGTTAAATCTATCATATGCATCTGTGCCAAAAATATAACTGCAACCGCTTGGTACAAACTAGTTCCGTCCATATTTACAGTTGCGCCTATTGGTAATACAAAACTGCTCACTTTTTTATCGACACCTAGATTTTGCTCCACGCATTCCATTGTTACCGGCAAGGTGGCGGCACTACTGGATGTTGAAAAGGCCAACGTTTGCGCTGGCCCCATGGCTTTAAAAAACCCTTGATACGATATTTTTCTAACAAATGTCTTCAGAATTGCAGGATAGGTTATGAAAATCATGATCAATAACCCTAAAAGGACGGTCAAGGAATACCAACTTAACCCTTTAAAAATTTCCACCACTTTGCCTATATCGTCCCCAGCCATTTTGCTAACGACTCCTGCCAAAAGCGCAAATACAAAAAATGGAGCGGCTTGCATCACAAAATCTACCATTTTTAGAAATACTTCATTGATGCTATCCACCAAATTAATAACAGGTTGTGCCTTTTCAGCAGGAATGAACAAAAGACAGACTCCAAAGAACAAGGCGAAAAAGATGATTTGCAGCATCAAGCCATTATTGGAAAGCGCATAGAAAAAATTATCAGGGACAATATCTATTAGCGGTTGCAAAGGTGAAGTGTTTTTCTGCTTTTCGGCATTTTCCAATTTATCAGCTACAGAAACCTCTTTTAAATCTGCTTTGGACAACTCAGTTATTTTCTGCGCTCGTTGCAAAAACGCAGGATCCTTTAGATAATTAATACCATCCTTTATCTCATATCCTTGGGACGATGCCCAAATTTCATAGTTTATTCGATTATCTATTCGGCTCTGTTCGTCAATAAGGTTACCAGGTTTAATAGTATTCACTAACAGTAATCCTAGCGAAATCGCAAAGACGGTTGTAACCAAATAAATCAGAAGGGTCTTCCCTCCCATTCGGCCCAAACTTTTTGGATCTCCAATATTGGCAACACCACTGATAATGGAGAATAGTACCAAAGGAACTGCAATTAGTTTTAAAAGGTTTATAAATATCGTTCCAAATGGGTCAATCCAATTGATGGTGAATGCACTCCAACCCATTGTGCTTGAGAGTAAGGCCCAAACGACGCCGAGTGTCATTCCAATGAGGATTTTCCAATGCAGTGCTAGCTTTGTCATTTTTTATTGGGATATTTTTTAGCCCTGATTGCAGCGATATCCTTTTGGTTTTGCAAAAGATAAAGCGAAAAGCAGGAAAAAGCTACTTATTAATTTTATTTAATAACCAAAAATCAGCCAATACCAAGGCAGCCATCGCCTCCACAATTGGCACGGCTCTTGGCACTACGCAAGGATCGTGACGCCCTTTGCCCTGCATTTCGACAATATTCCCGTGTGTATCGAATGTGTTTTGTTTTTGTATAATGGTTGCGCCGGGCTTAAAAGCGACTCTGAAGTAAATGTCCATGCCGTTACTGATTCCTCCTTGAATACCTCCTGAAAGATTAGTTTTTGTGGTTCCATCGGCATTGAACTGGTCGTTATGCTCGCTGCCTTTCATCTTAGCCCCGCAAAATCCGCTGCCATATTCAAATCCTTTCACCGCGTTAATGGACAACATCGCTTTTCCAAGTTCCGCATGCAATTTATCAAAAACTGGTTCGCCCAAACCGATGGGTACATTTTGAATGATGCATGTCACAGTTCCGCCAATTGTATCGCCTTCTTTTCTAATTGCTTTAATTTTATCAATCATCTGTTTTGCAATCACTTCATCAGGACAACGTACATCATTACTTTCAATTCTTGAAAAGTCCAAATCCTGATATGGTTTCTCTAAAAACAAGTCACCAACTGATGATGTATAGGCATTGATTGTAACTCCTTCTAAAATCTGCTTGGCTATCGCTCCTGCAACCACTCTACATGCTGTTTCCCTGGCAGAACTTCTTCCGCCACCTCTATAATCGCGAATGCCATACTTTTTTTCATAGGTATAATCCGCGTGACTGGGACGAAAAACATCTTTGATATGTGAGTAGTCCTTTGATTTTTGATCGGTGTTTTTAATTTGAAAACCAATTGGAGTCCCAGTGGTCTGCCCTTCAAAAATTCCGGATAGGAAATCAACAGTGTCTGGCTCTTTACGTTGTGTCACAATTTCTGACTGACCCGGTTTTCGCCGGTTCATTTCTGCCTCTATCGCTTTCATATCCAACAAGATTCCTGCCGGACAGCCATCAATAATTCCGCCTATTGCTGGGCCATGAGATTCGCCAAAAGTGGTTAATGTGAACAATTTTCCAAAGGTATTTCCTGCCATAGAAATTTATTTTATGCTAATGTAAATTTATTATTAGACATAGAAAAACAGAATCTGTATAGCTTTCCAATTTATTTTAGGTCATACTGATAACAATTAATTAACAAAATGCTCACTTTTAAATAATTGGCATTTAAAGTTTAGGTAATCTGCAAAGTTGTTCTTTGCAAGAAGAATCTTAATCTTAACCTTTGAAATTTAAAAGAAAAGTTGAAATTGCCGTCATCTCAGACGTACATCTTGGCACCTATGGTTGTCATGCCAAACATTTATTGACCTATCTAAACAGCATAAATCCTAAAAAACTGATCCTTAATGGGGACATCATTGATATTTGGCAGTTCAGTAAACGTTATTTCCCAAAATCCCACCTTCGTGTTTTAAAGAAAATCATTGAAATGGCTGCTGAAGGGGTTGAGGTCATCTATATAACCGGCAATCATGATGAAATGCTGCGAAAATTCAGTGACACAACCATTGGAAATATTTCTATTGTAGATAAAATTGTTTTAAACCTTGACGGAAAGAAAGCTTGGTTCTTTCACGGTGATGTTTTTGATGTGTCTATACAGAATGCTAAATGGCTCGCCAAATTAGGTGGCTATGGCTATGACATCCTCATTCTGCTGAATCGACTAATCAATTGGTGTTTGGAATTAGCAGGAAGGGAAAAATATTCTCTGTCAAAAAAGATTAAGAATAGCGTTAAAAGTGCCTTGAAATATGTAAGTGATTTTGAAGAAGTCGCTTCTGATTTGGCTATTGAAAACGGCTATGACTATGTGGTTTGTGGCCATATCCATCAACCCAAAATGCTCATCAAGGAAAATAAAAACGGCAAAACCATATATTTGAATTCCGGCGACTGGATTGAAAATTTTACTGCTTTAGAATATCAATTTAAGCGTTGGAAAATATACAATTATAACTTTGATAAACTATCTCCATTTTTTGCGGACGAGGACATCAAGGATATGGAAACCAGTGAACTGAAAGACTTAATTGCAGCGATTACGATCATCAATCCTTCAGAGCGATAATTGTCTTACAACATGGCGTTTTTCAAAACCGTAATAGGGTGTAAAGCTTCCCGTTGTGTGCCATCCAATATTTGATTCCTACAACTGGTGCCATTTGCAGAAATGATAACATCCTCTGAAGCGTTTCTAATCGCAGGAAACAAGGTTTGTTCGCCAATTTGCATACTGATTTCATAATGTTCCTTTTCGTACCCAAAACTCCCTGCCATGCCACAGCAACCACTGGGGATGATAGTGACTTTATAGTTTTCGGGCAGATTCAACACCTCAAAACTTGAAGCTTGATTTCTTAATGCCTTTTGATGGCAATGTCCGTGGAATTTGATGGTTTTCGGTTCTTTTGTAAACTGTGATGACTTTATGTGTCCCAATAATATTTCCTGTTGGAGGAATTCTTCAATTAGATAGGTATGATTTGCAATGTTTTTTGCTGAAATTTTATCATCGGCCAA
>JBGTDZ010000377.1:0-3289 GCA_041748055.1 Aquaticitalea sp. | reverse complement strand
GAACAGAAGTAGAAAAATTCTGATTTTAAATTGGCATCCAAATAATTGCTTTCAAAAAAAAGTTCTGATAAATTTGATTTGATGCTTTTCATACAGTCATCTAACCGCTCAAGCTTTATTTGATTTTTCAGCATTTTTGTTCTTCCCGTAATTGCATTGATTATAGGATTTAATGGCACTATCCCTCCACCAGTTGTAGCTTCATTCAATCGTCTTTCGCTTTGGGTAAAGGGTTTACCTGTATATCCGCCAATTCCCAAATCATAAAAATTGATATCACGCTTGACTTCCGAATTTTCAATGTCCGACAGCAAATTTCCAGTCAATATTTTGCCAACAATGACCTGATCTAATTCATTGACCAATTCAGTCAAGTAGACATTTACGGTTTTTGAGATTAAAATATTGGAAGTGATTATAATTTCTTTTGGCTTGTATTTTATAGCAGAAAAAATAATGGTGTCATTCAGTTTGGCTGGAATGGAGAATTTTCCACGCGAATTTGTAATCGTAAATCTACTTGCCGTTTTATTGATGATGTGAATGCCTTCAATTTCGTCATCATCAACTATGACTGTTCCATTGATTTCTATGGATTGTGCATAGGAATTAATTATTAAAAAAAAGATGCTCAGCAAACAGAAGAATTTAATTCTTACCACTTTGTGTGTTTAAGAATTCCTTACTTTTTTGGGTCAAAAATTCTAAAAATTCCATTTCTCTCCCTTTTTTCAATAAAGAATAATCCAAACCATGTCCTTCTACATAGATGACAAATTCATCCATTTGATCGCCAGGGACCCCAAAATTATCCTCAATGTATCGTCCACTATAATAATCCCTTAATCCGGTGGTAGGAATATTGACAACCTCAGCCCGCTCCATTTCTTTCTTCTCTATATTTGATTTAAAAAGCGGCTTCAACAACATCCCAATAATTGCAGCACCGTTCATCTGGTATCTGATATCATTACCGGGGCCTCTGGCAGCAATGTTTTCCACTTCCGACTTATTGTCATCGGGAAATTCATAGGCACTGATATCAGTGATTCCAAAGTAAATGGCATCAAGATCAGGGTTAAATGTTCGGACACTTTCCATATCTACCACCAAGTTTCCGGTCAAATCATAAGGTAATACAATAACCTCATCCAATTTATTTATTTTCTCAACCAAAAAAATGGTTGCTTTTTTTGAAACGATGATATTCTGGTCAATGGTCACAGTAAACTGCTGAAATTGCAATGCCCTAACTTCCAAAACATCAAATAACGCTACACTTATCTTAAATTGTCCTTTTTCATCCGTTAGCGTTCCTTTATTTGAAGAGGTATTATAAATAGTGACATTTTCAAGGTCTTCACTGTTCACAACAATTTTTCCTGAAATCTCTACACGCTTTATATCTTGTGCAAAGGATAAAATGGTCGCAAACAAACACACTATCAAGAGTAATTTTAATTTCATAAGTAAAGGATTTGTTGAAAACTAAATTAGACCAATCTTTTTATAAGAAAAACCCAAGCAGTTCGTAAACTTTTGTTAAAACAACTTATTACTTAAATTTACAAAAAATATTTATAAAAATTTTTCTTTCCCATAACAATCTTTAAGATGAAACAACTTCTTATTGCAAGTACATCAACTGTCCACGGAAGTGGTTACCTGGACTATTTGATGAATGATTTAAGTGTTTTTTTCGAAAATACATCGGAAATTTTGTTCATCCCTTATGCACGTCCGAGTGGCATCAGTCATGAAGATTATACACAAAAAGTCAATGAAGCTTTTAATAAAATCGGAAAATCTGCAAAAGGGCTCCATGAGTTTAGCAATCCAGCCGAAGCTATAAAAAAGGCAGAAGGAATTTTTACAGGAGGTGGCAATACCTTTGTGTTGGTCAATCAACTTTATAAACATCAATTGATAGAACCCTTAAAATTAGCCATCAATAACGGAACTACTTATCTCGGCACTAGTGCGGGAAGTAACATTTGCGGACTGACTATCAGCACCACAAATGATATGCCCATTGTGTATCCTCCAAATTTTAATGCGTTAGGCATTGTTCCTTTTAATATCAATCCTCATTATCAAGATCCAGAACCATACAGCACTCATAAAGGGGAAACACGGGAAACCAGAATCAAGGAATTTCACCAATTCAATACACAGCCAGTCGTAGGTTTAAGGGAAGGGAGTTGGCTTGATGTCAATGGAAATACCATCTATCTCAAAGGCAATTTAAAGGCTCGTATTTTTGAACTTAACAAGGAACCTTATGAAGTGGAATCCGGAACAGAGTTAAGTTATTTAAAATAAGATTTTTGCTTTGAAAGGTGTATTTCATTGCGCTTTTAAAAAATCATTGCCAAAATCTGAAGTAGACCATTGATAAATACAAAAAAGCATCTTAAATTTACTTAAGATGCTTTTATTTGATTCTTTCACCCTAAAAATTAGGATTCCAATCCTTCCAAATAAGCTACAGTTTCTGCTGCATTTGACAATTCAGCATACTTAATGGCCTTATGACCTTTGTCGGATTTCACTTTTAGGTCAGCGCCTTTTTCAACCAAAAGCTTCAAAATTTCAACCTTGTTGTATTTTGCTGCATACATAGCTGGGGTCATCCCATTGGATTTTTGGTTGACGTCTTCACCCAATTCAATCAATTTTTTTACGGTTTCGATGTCCCCTTTTACAATAGACATGCAGAACGGGCTCACTGTTGGTGTTGGTTTTACGATTTCCAAATCACTGGAATTGGAGACTGAGTTGGTGGCGCTTAAGGTTGCGAAAGAAAACCCTAAGGCAATTGCGGTAATGATTACTGTTTTTTTCATGATTGATGAATTTAAATTAATTGATTTGTTTTTTGATTATACTAAAGAGACGACATAAAATTAGATGTGTTACATCTTAAAATATTTTATAACAATTCTTTAACTATATAAAAACAAAAATGTTAAGGACTTGATAATAAAGTACAATTGGTTAATCATAACTTTAAAAATTTTTATTCAATTCATAATTAAAATTATTTTGCCCTCCCGATTTTATGATTTTAACTTTTATCTTTGAAGTATAACATCACACTCATGAACAAAAAAGTCATCTTAATGATTCTTGATGGATGGGGCTTGTCCCCAGACCCAAAAGTTTCTGCCATCGATAATGCCAAAACACCATATATAGATTCACTATATCAAAAATTTCCGCATGCCACCTTGCGGACCGATGGCTTAAATGTTGGACTTCCAGAGGGCCAGATGGGAAACAGTGAAGT
>JBGTDZ010000376.1:0-1961 GCA_041748055.1 Aquaticitalea sp. | reverse complement strand
TCAAAATAGGCGGCACCAATACGCCAATCCAAAAGTAGTTCTTTTGCAAAATAGGAGGCTACATTCTGTCGTCCGCGATTGCTCATCCAACCAGTCTTTTTTAGTTCTATCATATTGGCGTTTACAAATGATTCGTTGGTGGTTCCTCCAATCCAATCGGTAATGTCACTTTTATTTCTGCTCCATTCATAGTCTTTTTGGAGAATGCCACCAATTTTAAAAATGTCATTGCCATGTTTGAGGGACATGTATTTAAAATAATCCCTCCAAATCAATTCAAAGACTAGCCAGTAGGTAGAGTCATTTTTATAATACTTCTTTTCAAATCGTTGCACTTCCCAATAAATAGTTCTGGCAGATATACTGCCATTTGCAAGCCAAGGGGAAAATTTGGAACTAAAATCGGTTCCGATTAGGCCATTGCGGGTTTTTTTATAAACACCTAATTTTTTTGTTTTGAAAAAATAATCATTCAAACGCTGAAGCGCAGATGTTTCGCCACCTTTAAAGGGAAATGCTGAATTGGGATGCGTTTCAAATGACTCAAAACCTAAATCCTGCAAGGTCGGTATCGTTGTAGAAGCCTTAGTAATATCTAGGTTTTTTTGATGTAGTAAGTTTGAAATGCCTCTCACGGTTGCATCCTTTTCAACGTGTTTTCTAAATTCCATAAAAACTTTTGGAATTTGAGAGATATCCATCTTTATATCATCAGGATGATACAGAAATTGATCATAATACGAAATAACTTCAGTCGTAGTTGGAATGATACTTTTTAAGGATTCAAAAATCGCATTTTCCTCTTGGGTCCATTCTTTTTGAAGGTGAAGTTCATCAACTTGAAACTCCAAAATAAGATTCGGAATGCAATTTTCAGGTGTATCGCAATAGGTGAGGAGATTGATGTCGAGTTTGGCCAGATTCATCTTTAAATCGGTTACTGTTTCGATTAAAAACTGGGTTCTAAATTTTTCTGTTTTCTTGAAGCCAAACGCTAAAGATTTGTAATACCTTGGATCAAAACAATAGATGCCTATGATTTGTTTACCACTTTTCAACAGATTGTGGATGATTTGATTGTCAGTCACTCTCAAATCATTTCTAAACCAAATTAAAGCTATTTTGTTTTGTTTCTCCTGCATCTTTCACTGCAAAATTTAACGGTTTCCCAATTGAGTTCCCATTTTTTTCTCCAAGAAAACGGCTTTTGGCACATGGGACAAATTTTTTCTGGCAGATGCTGCTTTTTCAAAGCGCCACCAATTTATTGATCATGCCTCTAAAAATAAAACCATGGAATGGTATGACACTGTACCAGTATAATCTACCAGCTACCCCTCGCGGCCTGAAGGTGGCAGTCTGTTTTAGAAGTCCGTCTTCAATCTTAAATTCCAACCAAGCTTCACCTGGTAATTTCATTTCGGCATAGAGCAACAATTTCTTTTCCTTCCGATCGCTAAATATCACACGCCAAAAATCCAAGGCATCGCCTGCATCCAATTCCGACACATGCGTTCTCCCACGTCGCAAACCAATGCCACCAAACAATTTATCGAGATAGCCTCGAACTTTCCAAAGGTAATTGCCATAATACCATCCCGTTTTGCCTCCAATGGACCAAATTCGATTAATGGTTTTTTCTTCATCTTTCACTTCCCGTTCCTTGTAATCCTTAAAGCAGCCATATTTTGGAACATTGACATATTTATGAAGGCTGTTTTTCAATCGGCCACTGCTTACCATGGAATCTTTCCAACTTGAGACAATGCTATTCTGTTCAATTTTTTCGAATGCCAATTCTACCGCTTCTCTATATGTAATTGGTTTTACATTGAGAATTTCGTTGATGTTGCTCGATTTTCCTACGATTTCGATTCCCATGCTATCCACTAATGCTGATGCTAATTTATAGGATGTTGATGTCACGAAATATAGCCAATAGGAGGAGAGTTTTGGGGTCA
>JBGTDZ010000375.1:0-2119 GCA_041748055.1 Aquaticitalea sp. | reverse complement strand
ACTGAGGCAGAAGTCAATGCCCTGGATGCAAATGATATAATCTTCATTGACCGTTGGGTTGCTGGTAACAGTTCTGAATCTGCCAATAGCATTAGTGATATTCCGTTTGCAGCTTCCTTTGTTTTACCTTTTGCCCTGCTTTTTAATGATGACATCAACGACCATACCGGACAGTTTATTGGGATGTATCTTCAAAGTTTGTCCACAACGTCCGCGCTCTATACTGTAACCGCAGGATTGGTAAACCGCTCCCGACCGTATGTCTATGATGAAAACCTAAGTCTAAGTAGAAGGACAAGTAATAATGGGCAGCGTTCATTTTATTCAGGGCATGTAGCGGCTGCGGCAACGGCTACCTTCTTTGCTGCCAAAGTGTATAGTGATTATAATCCGGATGCTACTGGAAAGGGTTTTATTTGGGCAGCAGCAGCCACGGTGCCGGCTGTGGTTGGATATTTTAGATTAGAGGCTGGACAGCACTTTTTGACTGATGTACTCTTGGGATATGGCCTTGGCGCTGCGATGGGTATTTTGATTCCAGAAATGCACAAAACAAATAATTCTTCGATAGATGTTTCTCCTGTCGGTGGGCGTAATTTTAGAGGAGAAGATTATACAGGATTGGCTTTTAGATATTCCTTCTAGAACTTTTACATCAATCTTGCTTTATGGATGGCAAACAATTTGAGTTCCTCTTGTTTGCCTTCCAATAATTCTTCTCCCAGAGGAATTGCTTTGTATTTATTTCCTAGATTCAAGTCCAACAATAACTCTTCAGAAATCAATAGCGATTCATTGAACTCATTGCACTGTTCCTGGATTCTTGAAGTTGTATTGATGACATCCCCATGATATGCCAATTCCTTTTTGATGCTACCCACTTCAGCAATAATGATTTTACCAGCGTGTAGTCCTGCCTTAAATTCAGGAACTACGCCATATTTTTTCATATAATACTTTTTATGCCTCTTGATTTTGTTATCATAATCAAAAAACAGGTTGATACAATTCAAATTTTTAATCCCTTTATTTAATTTCCATGTAAGAACTGCCTCATCACCAACATATTGATATATTTCGGCATCGTAATTATCGACTATGCGGTTTAAATAATAAAAGCAATCCTGTATAAAGCGACTGTATTTTATATGTCCCAATTCTTCGGCAATTGATGTGGAGGATTTTAAATCAAGAAACATAAAGACTCTCTCCACCTCATGGGGATTTCTATAGCGACCTAAAAGCATCTTTAGAATCACGCCTTTTCCAAACTTATCATTTGCCAAACGCATAAAGGAAAATATCAACGAACAGATAATGAAATAGACGATGACCAACCAAAATATTTTATTGGAAATCCACCAGCCTCTATGGTTTGGAAAATCAACATTAATGTAATCTTCTGCTAAAGAAGCTATAATGGTCAAAGAAAAAATCAGGAATAACAAGTAAATAAATGATTTGAAAAGTAAGATAAAACCCAGGTGCAACATTTTGGACAGAAATTTATCGAACAAGAATTCTATGATGGTATACACGATGGCAACCATCACACCAATTAAGACCCCAATCATTAGGTATTCTGTTACAGAAATTACCTTGCTCAATTGAACGGCATCGACCTGTTCATGATTTCTACCATAATAGCGAATCAGTATAAAAAAACAGAAGGCAAACGACCAAAATAGAACCGAGTAAAAGAAAAGTCTGAAAAATTGTGAGAAGGCGTATTTCAAAATCTGGCAGGCGGGAGTTTTAAAATGTTGGAAATAGAAATCTCAATTTTATCAAGGAAGATTTTTTTTTTTGACATGTTTCAATTTTTTTCTAAAAGTAAGAAATTATGTTGATTGTTGCGTTAAGGATGGCAGTGGAAATCCTTTTTTAATAAAAAAGATTGCAACGTACAGCCTGACGCTCTGCAGTGCAAACGAAAGAGCGAAACGCCCAAAATTGAATAATTTAGGTTTTCTGATTTTTCTTTTTTGCAGCGGGAAACAATACATTATTCAATATCAGCCTATACCCCGGAGAGGTCGGATGGAGCTCGAGTTCGGTTTTTGGGTCGCCCACTTTATGGGTATAGTCTTCAGGATCGTGGCCACCATAAAAGGTAAAA
>JBGTDZ010000374.1:0-3427 GCA_041748055.1 Aquaticitalea sp. | reverse complement strand
TGCGGACAATTGATTCAAGTGTTCTATTTTTAAATTGGATGCATCGAATCTTCGATTTCCGTGAAGGTGAAAATCAAAAATCAATAATCAACAATCATTCTTCTTCCTCATCCACAATTTCAATAATCTTAAATATCACCTGTTCCTCTTTGGCCATTAGTTCCAAGGCGTTTATCCTCGATTTTACAATTTTGGGAATGTCATCGGCTTCGATTTCAAAATCAATTTTTGTGACATAACGGTTGAGGACATTAGAAACTTCCGATGCCAGTTCCAACATATCAGAATTCAAAACCAATTTGAAATCATCACCGAGGATTGACAATTTAGCTCCTTTATTGGTTTTGAGTTTAAAGGTTCCAACAACTACCGTTTGCATATAATGAAAACCAGCGAGTTCGTTGATTCCTCCATATAGGACATTGCTTTGGGAGGCAGCAAAAGGAACATTTTCAATGGAACTAATGATGTCATCCATATAACTCCCGTCCAAGTGTTCCTCGTTTGATTGAGCGTTGCCAAACGCATTCTTCAATTTATTGAAAAGACCCATAAATGATAATTTTATGTAAAACTAACTTTATAATAACCAAATAGCAAATACCAGTTTCATGTTCCTTAATAAACTTCAAACTTCAAACTTCGTGCTTCCAGCTTTCTTTCCTATCTTTGCATTCCCGACGTTTCGGGGCATTAAAATTATAACAACATGAAAGACGGATTATACGCCAAATTGAAAACATCAAAAGGCGACATATTAATACAATTGGAATACGCAAAAACACCGGGAACGGTAGGGAATTTTGTGGCTTTGGCTGAAGGCCAGCTCGAAAACTCTGTTCGACCACAAGGAAAACCCTATTATGATGGCTTGAAATTCCATCGCGTGATTCCCGATTTCATGATACAGGGCGGTTGTCCACAAGGGACAGGTACCGGCGATCCGGGATATAAATTTGATGATGAGTTCCATCATGACCTAAGACATGATGGTCCAGGCGTTCTTTCCATGGCAAATTCGGGACCGGGCAGCAATGGAAGCCAATTTTTCATCACTCATATCGAAACACCTTGGTTGGACAATAAGCATACAGTTTTTGGAAATGTGATTGAAGGACAGGATGTGGTTGATAACATCAAGCAAGGAGACCTTATTGACAAAGTCGAAATCGTTCGAAAAGGACAAGCAGCAGAAGATTACAATGCTGTGGAAGCCTTTAGGAATTTTGAAGGATCTAGAGAAAAACGAATTGCCCAAGAACGTGCATCAAAAGATGTCGAATTGGAAAAACTTGCTTCAGGATTTGAAAAAACCAAAAGTGGACTCCGTTATCAAATCATCCAAAAAGGAAATGGAAAAAAGGCCGAAAAAGGGAATAAGGTATCGGTCCATTATAAAGGCCAATTGGCAGATGGCACTGTTTTCGATTCATCGTATAAACGCAACCAGCCACTAGATTTTCAAGTAGGCGTTGGGCAAGTGATCCAAGGATGGGATGAAGGCATCTGTTTGTTGAAAGTTGGAGACAAGGCGCGTCTGGTAATACCGAGTGATCTGGGTTACGGCGCATCAGGTGCTGGGGGTATGATTCCTCCTGATGCCACTTTGGTGTTTGATGTGGAATTGATGGATGTTAAATAGAGGTTAGACTGCTTTGCTGTTAGATGTTAGACCGCTTTTCTGTTAGATATAAGACGTAAGAATCAAGACTTAATAAAAGTTTTGGAAACGCATTTATAATAATATGACCAGCCTGAACTTTTATTTTTTTGGTATTATTAAAAATCTATGCAGGTCATTTAAAATTTTATTCGAACAATATTTTAAAATAAGTAACAACTCAGTAGAAAAAACGTCTCATTTAATAATGAGATTTTTTTTGTTTAATTTCAAGCTTCTATACATCCATACCAAATGAAACATTTCCTTATTGTCATCATTATTGTTTCTTTCTCCGCAAGTTGTAGTAAGGGCGTAACATTTACACCAGAGCATATCGTAAAAACTTCGGGACGCTATCTTTATAATCAGGAGACAGTCATAGACGTCTATTATGACCAAAATGACTTGTATATCAATTGGAAAGCTGGAAGGATGAAACCTGTGGTCCTTGATGCAAATACATTTTTTGTCCCTGATATGTATCAAAAGTTGAGATTTGTTGAGCATCCGACTAATCATAAAAGATATCTAGGCGTAGTTTCTGAGGACGATGATAGCAGTGTTACCTATGACTATCTCAAAGTGGCAGATACTTTTAAAACGGCCCGGATGTATTTAAATAGCAAAGAATACAATAAAGCATTGACAAGTTATTTGAACATTCAAAAAGAAGATGCCGCAAGCACCTTCATCAATGAAGCTGAATTTAACCGATTAGGCTATGATCTTTTACGAAACAAAGAATATGATAATGCCATCGCAGTCTTTAAAATGAATGTTGCACTCCATCCATTAAGTGAGAATGTATACGATAGCTTGGCAGATTCGTATGCACGCTCTGGGGACAGCCTACAGGCGTTCAACAATTATAAGAAAGCTTTGGAATTGAATTCAGGAAATACGCGTGCGAAGGAGTTTATTGATAATTATCAAAAGAGCCACCCACAGAATTAAATTTCAGCTTCTTTGAAATTCTAACTGACTACATTTTTTATCAATGGACTTTTTGGAACTATTTTTTTGGATTAAAAAAAGAGTAGAACTGGGCAATCAATTCGTTTTAATTTTGGAGCCGAAAGGCATCATTCAGTAGATGAAAACCTCATTTTAGTCGAAGAACGTCAGGATGGATATCCTTAAGGTTCAATTATTGATTCATTATGGGACACATATCTAGAATGTCTAAATTCTAAAAAGACAAAATCCAGTCTGAAAACCAGACTGGATTTTGATAATGATTATTATTGATTGTTCCTTATTTCCCTCAAATTGTTGTCAAAGATATAATTGGCCAATCTATTGCCTGCAAGATCTCCTTGTTCAACCGCATTTCTAAAATGGTACCCAATGTAAATTCTCGATACCGCAGATTCGTGAGCCATTTGGCTAAAGTTGTTCATGGTCCTTTCCACGCCGGGTAAATTATATGGGTTTTGCACGGTAACGGGCATGTTGTCCGTGCCAAAGAACAACCTTAAAACTTCCGCCGCCGCACCACTGCACGTGGCATGTGTTGATGGATATTCGGGGGTAGGGGGTGTTATAAAGCTGGTGCCCCATGATGCATCACCAATCGTAGCATCATTACCGTCGGAATCCCCAGCCCGAATCGCGGTTATTGGTCTCCACAATTTATAGTGGTATTTTCCTTCGAACGAGCTGATGAAGCCATCCATTACGGCCATTTGTGTAAGTGCGAGCAATCTGGCCGTTTCCCATCCATTTAAATTTTCCTGATCAGCTAGCACTCTTCCTATCCTGTTC
>JBGTDZ010000373.1:0-3539 GCA_041748055.1 Aquaticitalea sp. | reverse complement strand
TGCAACCAGTTTTTTTCACAGAAGCTAAAATTGCTTTATCATCTAAAGGCTTTATAGTATGAATATTGATTACTTCCGCTGAAATTCCTTGTTCGTTCAACGCTTTTGCTGCTTCCAAGGCTTCCCAAACCAAATGGCCTGTTGCAACAATGGTCACGTCTTTCCCTTCTGTAAGTTGAAGTGCTTTCCCAATTTCAAATTTTTGATCTTCAGGCGTAAAATTGGGAACCGAAGGTCTTCCAAAACGGAGATATACTGGACCTTGATAATCGGCAATTGCTATAGTCGCTGCTTTCGTTTGGTTATAATCACAGGTATTGATGACAGTCATACCCGGCAGCATTTTCATCAAGCCGATATCTTCCAAAATTTGATGTGTTGCTCCATCTTCCCCTAAAGTCAAACCTGCATGCGATGCACAAATTTTTACGTTTTTATCAGAATAGGCAACGCTTTGTCGTATTTGATCGTATACACGGCCAGTGGAAAAATTTGCAAATGTTCCGGTAAAAGGAATTTTCCCACCAATGGTCAAACCAGCTGCCATGCCGATCATATTGGCTTCTGCGATACCAACCTGAAAAAAACGCTCTGGATGATTTTTCTTAAAGTCATCCATTTTCAATGACCCAATCAAGTCTGCACAAAGGGCCACTACTTTTTCGTTGGTTTTTCCCAGTTCGGTCAATCCTGCTCCAAAACCTGAGCGTGTATCTTTATTTCCTGTATTTGTATATGTTTTCATATGCCTCCCTAAATCCCTCCAGTGGAGAGACTAAATTTATATTATTCATTTAAGTTTTCACAAAGTTATTAGTGCCTCCCCAATGGGGAAGTTAGGTGGGGTATTCAATAATCGCCAAGCGTTTCAGCATTCTGAGCGAGTCCGACAGCCAATTGCTCATCATTTGGCGCTTTTCCATGCCATGCATGAGTGTACATCATAAAATCGACACCATTGCCCATCATGGTTTTAAGTAATACACAAACGGGTTTGCCTTGTCCCGTTTTTGATTTTGCAACAGCCATTCCTTTTAAGATTTCCTCCAAATTGTTGCCTTGGTTGATTTCTATAACAGTCCATCCAAAAGCTTCAAATTTCTCCTTTAAATTGCCCATGGGCAATACCACATCCGTTGGGCCATCAATCTGTTGACCGTTAACATCGATGGTTGAGATGAGATTGTCAACATTGTTTCCCGCTGCATACATAATGGCTTCCCAATTTTGGCCCTCCTGTAATTCGCCATCACCATGTAAACTATATATTAAATGCTTGTCTTTGTTTAATTTTTTTGCTTGTGCAACACCAATAGCGACAGACATGCCTTGACCCAATGATCCGGAAGCAATCCTTATGCCAGGAAGACCCTCATGAGTGGTAGGATGTCCCTGCAAACGTGAATCAATTAATCGGAAGGTGCTCAATTCCTCAATAGGAAAATAGCCCGCTCTTGCAAGAACACTGTAAAAAACTGGAGAAATATGACCATTGCTCAAGAAGAAAATATCTTCCCCTATACCGTCCATGTCGAAACTTTTTTTTCTATCGAGGATTTCACTGTATAAGGCAACAAAAAATTCCGTACAGCCCAAAGAACCACCCGGATGACCAGAATTTACTTTATGGACCATGCGCAAAATATCGCGTCTTACCTGAATGACCAATGCCTCTAATTGTTTTGTGTCTGACATGTTTTTTACTATTAGTTTTTCAGTGGCAAAAATAAAGTTTTAATATCCTTAATCAAAATCAAAAAATTGCACTTATTAACGAAATCATCAGTTTTGCTAACAATTTAATGAAACTTGGTTTTTGGTTCGTCTTTTGAGATTAACTAAAAATCAAAAGTTGAATTACCCCCGCTTTTTTAAACAGATTCTTTAAAATTACCAAGAAAGTTTTGTTTACGCGCTATTTCCAGCTTTCAAGAATATTTATCTTTAGGGACAACTTATTTCTTTAATTTTAGCGGTACTGAACCTACTTAACAAAGTTTTATAAATGATTAAATTAAAAAAAACGTAGGTTTGCCCTCATGAAATTCAATTTATCAGCCAAAGACACACAAAGTAAAGCCAGGGCAGGGACAATAACAACCTTCCATGGCATTATTGAAACCCCTATTTTTATG
The DNA here is from genome assembly GCA_041748055.1 of Aquaticitalea sp. GTDB lineage: Bacteria > Bacteroidota > Bacteroidia > Flavobacteriales > Flavobacteriaceae > JBPOFM01. The sequence goes on along the minus strand of JBGTDZ010000373.1, from coordinate 1,404 downwards.
CCTGTTGGCACTGTGGGTTCTGTAAAAGGAGTCCATCAGCGCGAATTGAAAAATGACATCAATCCGGATATTATCCTTGGAAATACCTATCACTTATATCTGCGTCCTCAAACCTCCATTTTGGAGCAGGCCGGTGGTTTGCATAAATTCATGAATTGGGACCGAAATATCCTGACCGATTCTGGTGGTTATCAAGTGTATTCATTATCGGCAAACCGAAAAATCAAGGAAGAAGGGGTAAAGTTCAAATCGCATATTGATGGTAGTTACCATGTGTTTACGCCAGAAAATGTTATGGAAATACAGCGAACCATAGGTGCCGATATCATCATGGCTTTCGATGAATGTACGCCGTATCCTTGTGATTATCGCTATGCACAACGCAGTATGCATATGACACATCGTTGGTTGGATAGATGTACCAGCCATCTAGAAAAATTACCGTTTAAATATGGTTTTAGTCAAACTTTTTTCCCTATCGTTCAAGGAAGCACATACAAAGATTTAAGAGAGCAATCTGCAGAATATATTGCAAATGCAGGCGCAGAAGGTAATGCCATTGGTGGGTTATCGGTTGGCGAGCCAGCAGAAGAAATGTATGCTATGACTGAGGTTGTAACTGCAATTTTACCTGAAGACAAACCTCGTTATTTGATGGGAGTGGGGACACCAATAAATATTCTTGAAAATATTGCGTTGGGAATCGATATGTTCGATTGTGTCATGCCAACCCGTAATGCAAGAAATGGGATGTTATTTTCCGCCCACGGAACCATCAATATCAAAAATAAAAAATGGGAAGCAGATTTTTCGCCTGTTGACGACATGGGAATGACCTTTGTAGATACCGATTACACAAAAGCATATCTTCGCCATTTATTTACAGTCAATGAGCGCTTGGCAGCACAAATTGCAACCATCCATAATCTTGGATTTTATTTGTGGTTAGTTCGGGAAGCAAGAAAACATATATTGGAGGGAGACTTTAGAATTTGGAAGGACATGATGGTAAAGCAAATGGACAAACGATTATAAGATTATAAAATGGCAAAAAATTGAAAATACTCGATTGGTACATACTCAAACGCTATCTCTTCACATTTTTGATGATGCTTTTGCTTTTCATTCCTATTGGAATTACAGTAAACCTCGCTGAAAAAATCGGAAAAATTTTGGAGAATGAAGTCCCTTTTGGCGAAGTGGCTATGTATTATTTAAATTTTACAATCTATTTTGCAAATCTATTGTTTCCATTATTCCTGTTTCTTTCAGTGATTTGGTTTACTTCCAAATTGGCAAACAATACCGAAATAGTTGCCTTCTTAAGTTCTGGTGTATCCTATTTCAGATTTATGCGACCTTACATGATTGGCGCCACAATTGTTTCGATTTTCGCCCTCATTC
>JBGTDZ010000372.1:0-4424 GCA_041748055.1 Aquaticitalea sp. | reverse complement strand
CCGCTACAATAGTGGTCTGTCCTTTTTTGCTCTTGAGGATTTCGTCATAGGCTTTATCAACGCTCATACCGGGAATTGTATCGGTGATAAGGTCTAGATGTCCCCAATGTTGCTTTTGGGTTTCGGTCAATTCTGATACCTTAAGAGGCATCGTGTCAATATTTTCAACCGGAGTGGATAACACTCCAGTAGAGGTTCCGCCACAGCTAAATAAGATACTTGAAATTAGGGCAGAATAGATGAAGGGTTTTAAATAAATTTTCATATTGTTTTGCTATTAATTTATAATGAAAACACCTCTTTTGCGGTGTAAACGTCTTTTAGTCGAACACCTTTTTCGGTGTGTTCTACAGTTATGATTTGATTGTGGGCGTCGTGCTCCAAGAACAAATAAAAATTATTGTCGGCAGCCATGTTCAGAAATTTTTCCTTTTCGTCTAGCGTTAAAAGCGGTCTTGTATCGTACCCCATCACGAAGGGAATTGGTAAATGTCCCGCTGTTGGCAATAAATCTGCCATAAAAGCAATGGTTTTATCCTTATACCGAATTAATGGAATCATCTGTTTGTCCGTATGGCCATTTGCAAAGAACATATCGAAACCTAGTTCTGAACTTTTCAATAGATCAGTTTCGGGAAGTGACGCAAATTTCAGTTGGCCACTTTCTTCCATGGGCAGGATATTTTCTTTTAAAAACGAAGCCTTTTCACGATTATTTGGTTCGGTGGCCCATTTCCAGTGGTCTTTGTTGCTCCAAAAATGAGCATTTTTAAAGGCTGGTTCGTAACCTGTTTTATCGCTGTTCCACTGAACGCTTCCGCCACAATGGTCAAAATGCAAATGCGTCATAAATACATCAGTAATGTCATCTCTATGAAAGCCAAATTTTTTAAGAGAGCTGTCTGTCGAGTCATTTCCCCATAAATCATAGTATCCAAAAAACTTGTCACTTTGTTTGTTTCCCATACCTGTATCAATCAAAATCAATCGATTGCCGTCTTCAACAAGCAAACAACGTGCCGAAATATCTATCATATTATTGGCATCGGCCTGATTGGTGCGATTCCAAAGAGATTTTGGAACCACACCGAACATGGCGCCTCCATCAAGTTTGAAATTTCCAGATTCAATGGGATATAATTGCATGTTGTTTTGTTTTACGATGGGCGCCAAAGTTATAAAAGCATTGAGTAGTTTCAGAAAATCACTGCATTTATTAGGTGTAATTTAACATTCAAGGCCGTTTGTAATTTTGAGAATTCCTTTGAAGAATTGATAATTTCAACTAAATTTATGGAAACAATCCATCCTTAATTAATAAAATGGCGATGATGAATGATCCAAACCCATCCATATTGTGAGTTGAACATTTTATCTATCCATTAAAAAATAAATAATAAACAATTGATGAAACGTATCATTGAAACACCTTTGAAAATCAAAAAAATAAAACTGTTGCAGTTTGGTCGCGATTTCAAGCCGGATGATGAGGTTATTTTAAGAGACTATCTGGCCATTGAGCGCACTCGGCTCGCAAATGAACGAACTTTGCTTTCCTATATAAAATCTTCATTATACTTAATGTTGGGCGGAATAACGGTTCTACAATTAAAAATTTATCCAGATCTAGAGTATTTGGGAGTGTCCGCATTGATTTTTAGTGCCATTTTTTTGATTATAGGGATTTATCGGTTTACGGTCCTCAAAAAAAGTCTGAAACGGCTCTACTACATGTCTGAAAACAACAAAAGCAATCAATAACTCATAGGGTTATGGGCGATTCATAGGAGTTGAGTTGTAATAATATTTCAGGAGCTATTAAGAGCACAAGAAAAATCTTTACTATCTTTCAGCATTAATAGCAATCAACGATAGCATGTTAGAGTTAGCGGGAATCATCATTTTGGGAATATTGGCACAATGGGTTGCTTGGAAATTTAAAATTCCGGCGATTTTACCTTTAATCTTAATTGGCTTATTGGTTGGTCCTATTGCAGCAGCATATTTGTCACATGATGGCACAAAATGGATTGAACCCATCTGGAACGGCAAAGAGGGCCTTTTCCCTGGAGAAAGCTTGTTTTATTTCGTGTCACTTGCCATTAGTGTGATTCTTTTTGAAGGCGGTTTAACGCTTCGCGTTAAGGAAATAAAGAATGTTGGCCCCGTGATTACCAAATTGATCACCGTTGGCTCCATTGTCACCTTTTTTGGGGCAGCGGTTGCTGCTCATTTTATTTTTTATTTAAGTTGGGAACTCTCGTTTTTGTTTTCAGCCTTGATTATCGTGACAGGACCCACCGTAATTACTCCGATTTTGAGAAATATTCCCTTAAAGCAAGATGTTTCTGCCGTGTTGAAATGGGAGGGCATTCTTATTGATCCCATAGGGGCATTAGTGGCGGTTTTGGTTTTTGAATTCATCAGTGTTGGAGGCGGTGGCGAATACACCAAAACAGCAATGGTGGAGTTTGGAAAAATCATTCTTTTTGGAACTACTTTTGGATTTACTTTTGCCCATGGGCTCAATTTGGCTATTAACAAAAGCCTGATTCCACATTATTTGCTTAATGTTTTTGCCTTGGCAAGCGTATTGGGTGTGTTTGTACTGTCTGACAGTTTCGCTCATGAGTCTGGACTGTTGGCTGTGGTGGTCATGGGAATGGTTTTGGGAAATTCAAACTCACCATATCTTAAAGAACTGCTCTATTTTAAGGAATCCTTGAGCGTTCTATTGATTTCCATTCTTTTTATTTTGTTGGCCGCCAACATCAATATGGAAGACTTATTGCTCATCTATAATTGGAATACGGCCGTATTGTTTGCCATTGTTGTATTCGTTTTAAGACCAATAGGCGTGTTTTTAAGCACCTATAATTCAAAGTTGCAATTTAATGAAAAATTATTTATAAGTTGGGTTGGGCCACGAGGTATCGTTGCCGCTGGTATCGCATCGCTCTTTGGATTGAAACTGGCCAAAGAAGGTGTTGCAGGTGCAGAATATATTACACCACTGGTTTTTATGATTGTACTCGGAACTGTGTTGCTCAATGCGACAACTGCACGTTTTTTTGCAAAAGTGTCCGGCGTATTCCTAAAAAAATCAAATGGTATTCTCATTGTTGGAGCTTCGAAGGCATCGCGATTAATTGGAAATTATTTAGAGCAAAATGGACGGCACGTGGTGCTTATTGACAGCAATCAGTCCAATATTTCTAGAGCTAATGAAATGGGACTTGAGGCCATAAATTCCAATATTTATTCCGACAGTCTTGGGGACAACATAGAATTGAGCGATGTTGGTTATTTGATTGCGTTGACGGGAAATTCAGATATTAACAAATTTGCAATCAATAAATTTGGAAAGGAATTTGGGGAAAATGGCGCGTTCCGATTGATTACTTCCGACGAATTGAATGATCCAAACCATAAACCAAAACAAGGCATTTTCATTCAAACGGATGATTTCATTTCATTGACAGAAACAACTAGAAAATATCCATCGATCCAAGAAATTGAGATTCTAAATAAGGAACATTATGAAAGTCTTATTGAGTTAAGCGAAAAGGACAGGGACATTATACCATTGTTTTTAAAGGATGGTGAAGGCGAGTTACACATTATAGCAAATATCGATAAGGAAGACGAAGCGTTCAAGGTAGGTTGGCAGTTGATTTATTTGGGAAAAGCCTTTGATATCGAAAAAATTCAAAAAGAGAAACCAGAAAAAAAAGAAGCCCCAACCGAAGATTGAGGCTTTCATAACAGGATTTTACTGATCTAGCTTATAACGGTTCCATGAGGAATGGTCGCTCCTTTTTTAATCACTACAATTCCTTCTTTAATAACATAGGTATCTGTTTCGGTGTCTTTCGAATGGTTGCTGCCATTAATTCTTACATCATTGCCAATACAACAATTTTTATCTATGATTGCGTTTTTGATAAAGCAGCGCTCACCGATTCCTATTGGGATCTTTGATTTTGATGTCACCTCGCTTAAGGTTTGGTAACTATCAGAACCCATCATATAGGTATTGATGACCGTCGATTCGTGTCCTATTCGCGAACGAATTCCAATGACTGAATGTTCTATTTTTGCAGCGTTGATAATGCAACCTTCCGCTATAACGGCCTTGTTTAAGGTGGTTCCACTTATTTTAGTGGTCGGGAGCATCCTTGCCCTTGTGTAAATTCTGTTTTTATTATTGAACAAGTCAAATTGCGGAATATCATCCGTAAGGCCTAAATTGGCCTCAAAGAACGAATCAATGTTCCCAATATCCGTCCAATAGCCTTCAAATTGATAACTCAAGGTTTTGTGCTTGTCGATGGATTGCGGGATGATTTCCTTTCCAAAATCATTGGTGTCAGGATTGTTCATCAAATCAATCAGTAAATCCCTATTAAAAATATAAATACCCA
>JBGTDZ010000371.1:0-8350 GCA_041748055.1 Aquaticitalea sp. | reverse complement strand
GAAAAGTCACCTTTTTATCAACGGCTTTTTAAATCGCATCATATCGCCATTTCTAACATCAAAACCTTGGAAGATTTGGCAAAACTCCCTACAACATCAAAGGACGATTTACAGCGTTTTAACAATGATTTCTTATGTGTGCCCAAAAGCAAGATCATAGATTACGTTACTACCTCCGGGACTTTGGGAGACCCGGTCACATTTGCTTTGACAGACAAAGATTTAAATCGCTTGGCATACAACGAAGCCATTTCCTTTGCCTGCGCGGGCATCACTGAAGAAGACACCCTGCAGCTCATGACCACCATGGACCACCGTTTTATGGCTGGCATGGCCTATTTTCTGGGAGCGCGCCAACTGGGGGTTGGCGTCATTCGCGTTGGTGCCGGGGCGCCAGAATTGCAATGGGATTCCATACAAAAATTCAAACCGACCTATTTGGTGGGAGTGCCTTCCTTTTTGCTTAAGCTGATCGAACATGCAAAAGCGAAGGCCATCGATTTAAACAAAACTGGGATCAAAGGCGTTATCTGCATTGGCGAACCCATCCGAAATGAGGACTTTTCACTCAACACCTTAGGTCAAAAAATCAATAATGATTGGAACCTCAATTTGCTTTCCACCTATGCCTCCACCGAAATGAGTACAGCTTTTACCGAATGTACTGCCCAAAAAGGTGGCCATCACCATCCGGAATTGATTGTTGTTGAGATTTTGGACGAAAACAATGTACCCGTAAATGATGGTGGCGTTGGGGAATTGACCATTACCACCTTGGGCGTGGAAGGGATGCCTTTGCTCCGTTTTAAAACAGGCGACATGTTAAGAGCCCATACGAATCCCTGTGAATGTGGAAGAAACACCTTGCGCTTAAGCCCTGTGATAGGGCGCAAACAACAAATGATAAAATTTAAGGGAACAACGCTCTATCCGCCTGCCCTGCTCAATGTTTTGAACCATTTTAAGGAGCTTGATGCCTTTGTGATTGAATTAAGCAACAACGACATCGGCACAGACGAAATTTTAATAAAAATAGCTGCCGAAAATCCATCTGAGGCATTGCTAAAAGAAATTGTGAATCATTTTAAGACGAAATTGCGGGTCCAACCGACCATTGAGTTCCATGATAAAAATGACATCCAGCAACTCCAACAATCAAAAATGAGCCGAAAACCGCTTCTGGTGATTGACAAACGAACATAAATGGCTATTTTTCACCTCCATGAAAATTAAAAATCACATCCTAAAAAGACCCAACAAAAAACCCATCCTATGGGATGCTTTTTTCAATTCCAACGCAACACAAAAACCTTTGGTCATTTTTTGCCATGGCTATAAAGGGTTCAAGGATTGGGGCGCTTGGGATTTGGTAGCGCAGGCATTTGCCGATGCGGGTTTCTTTTTTGTGAAATTCAATTTTTCACACAATGGCGGCACCATGGAAGAGCCGATTGATTTTCCCGATTTGGAAGCCTTTGCCGAAAATAATTATTCCAAGGAATTGGAAGATTTAAAGGATGTGATGGACTATTTCCATTCCATGGAAAACCCCTTTTATATTGAAATCAACCCAAATAGCCTTATCCTGATTGGCCATTCCCGTGGTGGTGGGATAGCCGCCATTATGGCTTCCGAAGACAATAGAATCAGCCAACTCATCACTTGGGCAAGCGTGGGCGATTTTGGCAATCGAATGGGCAGTCCTACCGAAATTGAGCAGTGGAAGCAAGAAGGTGTCAAGTACGTATTAAATGCAAGAACCAAACAACAAATGCCCCACAACTTTCAGTTTTATGAGGATTTTAAAGCGAATGAGATACGTTTGACCATTGCATCTGCCATTAAAAATAGTCGGGTGCGGCATCTGATAATCCACGCCACAGAAGACCCATCGGTATCATTTCAGGAGGCAAAAAACTTAAAGACTTGGAATCCTCAAAGTGAACTAATTCCAATTATGGAAAGCGACCATGTATTCGGGGCGACCCATCCTTGGAGTTCACCAAAAATGCCAGAAAAGCTACAAACTGTGGTATCCAAAACCATTCATTTTATTAAAACCAATTTAACCCATTAAATATTGAGTTAAAAATAATTTCAAATGGACACCCATCGAATGGATATTCTCACTAATATGCGTAGATTGGAGGATTCTTTCTTAATTTTAATAATGCTTCCAATTTACTTCCTATGATAAAACGTGCGATTCAGCATCTGGTACAACATGCCCTGATGCTTCTGCTTATAGCCTCTTTCGTTGGCTGTGCTACTTATAAACCTCAATCCAATATCGATTCCAAGGACGCCATGTCTGATAAAGAACCAGTACATACCTTCTATGTGGCGGGTGGTTTGGGTACGGCGACCCCAGATGCCAACCCTGAACTTCAGGCACTTTTAAAATCCTATCTGGACAAAGCCGACCAAAAAAGCACCTTGCTCTACACCGGCGATTACACCGCTAAGGACGGCAGCAAAAAAGACAATGAAGCCTTCATAGAAGCCCAAATTGATTTGGCAAAAGACTTTAAAGGCAAAACCGTGTTCATCCCTGGCCATCATGAATGGAGCAGCAATAACACCAAGGATATTGAATGGGTTGAAGACTATTTAAAGGATAAAAAATTGGAAGACTTTAAGGTAGAACCAACCAATGTCTGTCCACTGGAATTTGTGGAGTTCGATGACACCCTGGACATTCTCTATTTGGACTCCAATTGGCTTAGTACGGATTGGGACGGGGCTGAAGGCATGAACGAAAAATGCACCGATATCAATACCAAAAGAAGATTCAACGAAGAATTGGAAGCATATGTCAAGGACACAAGGGGCAAAAATCTTTTAATTGTGATGCACCATCCCATTTTCAGTAATGGTAAATATGCAGGTAAGGAGACTTTTTGGGAAAGCATGACGCCATTGCCAATTTTGGGTTCCATCATCAATGAGTTCAATGATTTGGGTGCTTTCTCAAAACAAAGGCTCAATTCTTTCCGATATAACTATCTGCGCACCACCGTCAGCGCGTTGGCACAAGATAATGATAGGGTCACCATCGTGTCAGGTCATGAGGAGAGTCTGCAATACTTGTCAACTAAAACAATCCATCAAATTGTCAGCGGCTCTTTGGGATCTCGAACAGGCACCAAACTGACCGATGGCCGCATTGCCAATATTGGCGGCAGCCTTTCATATGATGGAAATTTCAGTTATGGGAAAGAAGGCTTCGCAGTGTTGAAATATTACAAAGATGGTTCCTCAGACGTCAGTTTTATAACCACGGACGACACCCATTCCTTTGATGTTTTAGGGAAGTTTCCAGAGAAAAAAAAGGAATATCCCATTCCCACATTTTCAGAAACCACCAAAACTGTTCCCATTACCACCGACGAACAAAAACTTAACAAGTCAGGCTTCTATAAATTTCTATGGGGCGAACGCTACCGCAAGTATTTTGGTATCCCGGTCACAGCCGATATTGCTATCTTGGACACTTTGTATTCTGGACTGAAAATCATTCAAGAGGGCGGTGGCCATCAATCATATTCGGCTCGCCTAGCGGATGGCAATGATAAGGAATATGCCATGCGTGGTTTGGAAAAGGATGCCCTGAAATTCCTGCGCTTTAAGGTGCCGGGAATTGCCTATGTGGATGAAGATTTTAGAGGCACCTTCGCCGAAACTGTCGTCTATGATTTTTTCAGTACCACACATCCCTACATGCAACTGGTCATCAGTCCGCTGGCAAAATTAGCGGGTGTCAACCACGCCGATACAAAATTATTTTATTTGCCTAAGCAACCAGGCTTCGGATTTTTGGGTGACAAATATGGCGACCAACTTTATTTTATAGAAGAACGTCCCAATGATGCCCTAAATGATTACGAGGGCTATAACCGCGCCAATCCAGAAAAAACTGGCGAGGTGGTCAATTTTGAAAGCACCACTGACGTCTTGGAGAAGCTCAATGAAGATGAAAAATACAGCATCGACCAGCGCGCCTATATCAAAGCCAGGCTTTTTGATATGTTGATTGGCGATTGGGACCGACATGAAGACCAATGGCGTTGGGCAGAATATGAAATCAGTGAGAATGACATACGCTTCCTCCCGATTCCACGCGATCGGGATGCTGCCTTTTCAAAATTCGATGGTATTGCCATTCCACTCATCAAATTGGTGCTTCCCGATGTTCGTTTTTGGCAATCGTATGCGCCGGACATCAAGAATGTAAAATGGTTCAATGGCGAAGGCAACAATCTCGACAGGGCATTTTTGAACAAATATGACGCCTCAGTTTGGGTGGAAGAAGCCCAAAAAATCCAAGCCGCCATGAGCGATGCCGAAATTGACAATGCCTTTACACGGCTGCCCAAGGAAGTACAGGATGCCGCTTCCGAAAGCATCAAGAACAATCTTAAGGGTCGTTTGAAAAACCTGGATGACATCGCACAGCGCTATGGCGAACGCATGCAGGAAACTGTGGTCATACATGGCACACATAAGGACGACAAAATTGAAATCACCAGAATGCCAGGAGGCAAAACCAAAGTGGTATTGAAACGACTTAAAAGTGACGCCCCAAACCCCGTGTTTTTCGAGAGGACTTTTGACAAGAGTGTGACTGACGAACTTTGGATCTATGGCTTGAATGACAATGACGAATTCGAAGTAAAAGGCGATGGCGACCGGGAAATCATGTTGCGTTTGGTAGGTGGCTACGGCGACGATGTTTTTGACATCAGCAACCGAAAAAAATTGAAGGTGTACGACTGGAAACACGAAAAAGCAGAATTTACGGATAAGACCCCAGCAAAACAGTTTACCCCTATGTACGAAACCAATACCTTTTTCTGGAGGAACTTCAACGAAAACAACAATGTCTTATTGCCCAATCTAGGCTTTAAAACCGATGACGGACTGTATGTAGGAGCAAAAGACACCTATACCAATAAAGGCTTCAATGGCGAGGATTATAGATATAAGCATTTCCTCTCAGCCAATTACTATTTCAATTTTAAGGCCATCGAAATAGAGTACGCCGGCGCTTTTGCCAACATCGTTCCCAATTGGCAATTGGAACTTCAGGGATACTTTACCAGTGATAGGTTTGCTAATAATTTCTTTGGCTTAGGAAATGATACCGAATACGATCCGGATGGCGTAGACAGGGATTTCAATAGGGCAAGGATGCAGCAAATCAAATTCAGTGCGGGCATCGGCTATAGAACCATTCACTTCAGGGCACTTTATGAAAATTTCCGTGTGGAAAATACACCGGACCGTTTGTTTACCACTGAGAATTTTGGGGAGGAAGTGTTCAACAACCAAACCTATGCAGGTGGGGAGGCGTCCTTCCTATTTGAAAATGCCGATGCCAAAGATTTCCCTACCAGAGGTTTGTACATACAAGGCATCATTGGGTATAAAAAGAATATGGACAACGATTTCAGTGAGAATAAATTTGGCTATGGCACTTTTAAATTGGGCTTTGATAAAAAACTGGTCCCCTCGGGGAATTTGGTTTTGGGATCCAAAGCACAGATAAGTAGCAACTTTAGTAACAACTTTCTGTTTTACCATGCCAATACCATTGGTGGCAACAATGGCTTACGAGGCTACCGAAACGAACGTTTTAGTGGCAAGACTTCGTTTTATCACAGTTCCGATTTAAAACTACGCTTAAAAAAGTTTGTAACTGCCGTAACACCAATAACCATAGGTGTCTATGGTGGCTTTGATTATGGCCGCGTCTGGGTTCCAAATGATATGTCCAATACTTGGCACACCTCCACAGGTGGTGGCATCTGGATAGGCAGCTTAAATGCACTCGCCGTGAACGCAGGTTATTTCGTTTCTGAGGAAGATGCCATTATACAAGTAGGGCTTGGGTTTGGGTTTTAATGCTGCTAGCTGATCCTGAGCAATTTCCAATGGCCATTTGGAGGCACAAATAAAAGCTTTCTTTTTTCAACGCTGTCATTCCGAGCAAAGCGAAGCAAGCTATTTTATTGGGGAACGTGAAACTTGGAACTTGAAACTTGGAACTTGGAACTTGGAACCTGAAACTAAGTAAAACGCAATTGGCAAAATACTGTATATATATAAAGATTGTACACTAATATGGCTTCGGGTGGGGTAGGCATCTATGATGCTAAAAAAACACGTTTGTAATGTATTTCAATATCTTTTGCTTCGCTTTCTGTCAATGCTGAAAATTCCTTATGTAACGCTCGTTTTGACAATCCGCCATCATTTTGTTCTAACAAACGCACGAGAACAGCCACCATTTTATCAGGCATTTCAAAAGTATTATCTATATATGTTTTAAACGTATCATAATTTTGCAAATAGTTTACTTCTTCAGGAATCACTCTTTCCAACGTATCCTGAACGCAGTCATACAAAAATTCAGCTTGTTTAGTAGCATCAAAGTAGCGATAAAAATCAATTGTATCATTTAATACTTCAACATTATGGTCTTCTGTTTCTCGCCATTCAATATGGTCCAAAACGGGATGTGAATACCATTCCAAAACGTTTTTATAATCATCTATATGGTCTAGAATTGAAGCCGAGATAGGAAAAATTATGCCTTGTTGGGTAAACTCTTTTTTTGCCAACACATGATGGATGATGTACCGATGCAAACGACCATTCCCATCAACAAACGGATGTATAAACACAAAACCAAAGGCGATGGTCGCAGCTGACAACACCGCGTCGTAACTTTCATCTTGCAACAGGCTGTTTGTAGTTATCAAGCCTTTTAACAATTGCTCTAAATCTTCTTGTTTTGCCGAAATATGGTCTGGTATTGGCGCTCCTGTGGTTCTATCGTGCTCACCGACAAATCCACCTTTTTTTCGTAATCCCATCTCCATAAATCGACTACTTTCTATGACGATTTGCTGTAGGCGGATCAACTCGTCTGTACTTAAGGTTTTATCCCCTGCTTGTCCTATTGCCTTTCCCCAACGCATCGCTCTGTTGTTACCTGGGTTTTCCCCTTCGATGGAATATGAGGCTTTAGAATCTTTTAATAACAAAAAGGAAGCTGCGCGTTGTAACACATCTTTATGGACGCCCTTTAAGAATGCATTTTTTTTATCTGATACGTTCGCAATAATATAGTTATCCAATTTTTTGGTTTTGAAGATTAAAGGACAAAAATCTGCAGTTCCAGGAAGGTTATTGATAATACGATGTCTAGAAGAGCGTATTCCCTTAATAGCGTACTGCACCTTATCATCGATTAAAGGCACAAAATTTTTAATGGTTAAATCTTTGATATCTAGTTGCTTTTGCAAAAGCCATTCGTATAAAAACCAAATTTTACGGCTATATTGACCTGTGGGTTCTAATTGTAATAAAGATACCATATCGTTTTCAGATATCTTGTCAAATAGCTTTTTAAAGAACAACAAGTCAACACCTTCATATTTTAAGGCGAATACCAAATGCTTGTATAGGGTATCATCAAAAGTAGTTCTTGAAGAAAACACCTTGAAATTTTCTGTATTATAGTTGCGCCTTTTATCACTTATCAGTGCCAATTGTTTTGGAAAAGGCATGGGCAATTGCAAGCCTTCTATAATAGCAGCATAACCAACAAGTGTTGCTTCTTCTGGTGCTTTTATACCGTGAAAAACATTTATTTTATGTGAAAAACGGCTATGCTTCATTTGTTTTGGTGAAAACAATTATTTCAAATATAATGGAAAAACAAGTGTTATTATGGAAAAATAGGTTTTATTTTGATTATTAATGGAATAATAGGTTATTTGATTTCGGAAACATAGGTTTTGAAGTGGTATTTTAGGTATTATATTGCTATCATTTGGAAATGTGGGTTGAAAATCGTGTGAATAATATGATGTAAAACGTGCGCTAAACTTAAATTATAAACAAGGTGCGCAATTGTCTTTTATTTTATACGAAATGGTAATTGCAAATTATGAAATTATACCTGCCGAAAAATTAAACTGCCCAACTGCAGCCCTGCATAAACAACCACTATAAACTATAAACCCCTTTTTGAAGTCATTGCGAGCAAAGCGAAGCAATCTATTAATATTTCATTTGGGAACAAGAAACTTGAAACTTTGAACTTGAAACTTGAAACTTGAAACTTGAAACTTAAAACTATAAACCCATTTCCACTTTAGTCCGTCCCTGTGAAAATCCCAATAGCTGTCTGTAAATGCATTAATTGAGTATATGGTGTATATTAGTGAGCATATAACTGGTTGCCCACAAGTAAAACCGAAAAATGAAGAATATTCCGTTTTTACTTATATATAGCAGAATATTGTTTGAGACTATACAGCGCGTAATTTATCCCACCCAC